>CAYVZW010000060.1:0-6265 GCA_964456325.1 uncultured Clostridium sp.
AGTAGCGCTTGCTGATATTGGTGAGTTAACTGCTAGAGAACTTGCTAAAGAAAAGGAACCACAAGGTCTTGAAGAGAATAAGAAAATAGCTATTATGGGTGGAAACACTGCAAAAATTACTAGAGAAGACATTGAAAAGAAACTTGGTAGAAAAGTAATAACAAGCGATAATAATCTAAATTATCAATACGTAGAAGAAAAGAAGATAAAGAATGAAAATATATGATTCAAAAGATGCCTTTAATGAGTATCCTCCATCAAAAGAATGGCATAAAGGAAAAATTGAATATTTTATAAATGAAGATATTTATATTTATTCTAATTATGAAATTGGGGATATTGTATTTGTAAATGAATATAATTATACAAAGCATAATAAAGGATTTAACCATTTATTTTTAATAATAGATAAGAATAATGTATCATTAAGTATAGATTATGTATGTATGCTGTTTTCCTCTAATTTAAACAAGTTAACTTATCCATCTAATAAACTCATAGAAAAAAATAAAAATAATAATTTAATGAAAAATAGTATCTTAAAAACTGATAAAGTATATAAAATACTTAATGAACAAATTGTATTTAAAGTAGGAAAAATAGATATAAATCTATTAAATGAAATTAAAAAATTGTATAATAAAAATAATATCAAAAAATATTATGTTTTTTAAGGAGAAATTATGGAAAAGAAATATGTTGAGGATTATGTAAAAAAAGAAAGTGAAGTATTAGATTTAGAATATGAATTAATAAGTAAAATTATAAAACTTAGAGAAAGTAATAACTTATCTCAAAAAGCATTAGCGGATTTAATTAATTTTAAACAACCAACTATTGCTAAAATAGAACTTATGAAGAATTCTTCTAGAATTAATACAATATTAAAAATACTTATACCACTAGGATATAAGTTAGATATTGTACCAATAGATAATAAATAGTAGAACTGAGCACATTGTATTTCCCTATAAATTATGTTACAATATAAATCAATTTATGAAAGGAAATAAAATGAACAAGAAAAACAAAGCTAAATTATCTGCATTAGTTCTTGCATCAGTTTTAGGTACATCTTTAGGCGGTTGTGCATGTAATTATCAATTAGTTGATACAAAATATCAATTTAACAAAGCGATAATTCATACAGAAGAAGATAAAGTTTTAGTTGTTGAAATTGCAAAATGGACAGACTATGATGGGGAGCAATTACAAATTATTACTAAAGATGGAATGGTAATTGTCACTTCTTCATTTGATACAAAACTAATTAACGATTCAAACTCAAGAACATCGGTTGAAGAATTAGTTGAGTCAATGTATGGCGAAGATTGTAGTATTGCTTACTATGGCGAAAACGGTCCTAAGTTATCAATGAATTAATATAAAAATCAAAGAAATTAATACTTTGATTTTTTATTTGTTTTTAATTCTTTTATTAAATTCACTTAATTCTTTTTCATATTTGTTATTTTTAGGTATGTAGTATTTTCTTCCTTTTAATTCTGTAGGTAAGTATTCTTGATCTACCCAATAATTTGGATAATTATGAGGATATTTATAATCAGGTGAAGTTGTTTTAATATGATTTGGAATCTTTCCTATTTTACCACTCTTAATATCACTAATAGCAGAGTCTATTGCTAAATAAGCAGAATTACTTTTCGGACTTAATGCCATATCAATAACAGCAACAGCTAAAGATTTAACTCCATCAGGAAACCCAGTTCTTTCACATGCTTCAATAGATGCGATAACTTTAGGTCCCATCATTGGATTAGCCATTCCAATATCTTCGTAGCAGATATCAATCATTCTTCTATAAATAATCTCATAATCTCCGCCTTCAATTAATCTTGCTAGATAGTGAAGAGAAGCATCCACGTCACTTCCTCTAATACTTTTTTGAAATGCAGAAATAGTGTCATAATGACCATCTTCATTCTTATCAGTGAAAAATGATGGAGTATTATTAGTTTTAATTATATTATCAATAGTTACTTCTTTGTTAAATCCATAATATGAAAACTCAATTAAATTATATGCATATCTTATATCTCCATTTGAAATAGAAGCAATATATTTAATTGTTTTATTATCCATTTTAATATCTTTAAATACTTCATTAACTCTTTTTATACCTTTTTCAATATCTTTTGATTCAAGTGGTTTTAATTCTAATAACTGACATCTACTTCTAATCGCTGGATTAATTGAATGAAATGGATTTGAATTAGTAAGACCAATTAATTTTACTATTCCACTTTCAATATATGAAAGTAATATATCTTGTTTATCTTTATTCATTCTATGAATTTCATCAACTATTAAAATCATTCCACCATACATTTTAGATTCTTCAATAGCTATTTCAAAGTCTTTTTTAGAATTTATTGTTGCGTTTAATAACTTATATCTAAGACCTAATTCATTAACTAAAGCAAGGGCTATTGTTGTTTTGCCAGTACCACTTTTTCCATAAAAAATAGTATTAAAGATTACTTTTTCTTTAACTAAATTTGTTAGCACTTTACCTTTACCGATTAAATGAGTTTGACCTAAAACTTCATTTAATTTATTTGGTCTTAATTTATTTTGAAGTAATTCCATTATTGTCTCCTTCTTATATTTTATCAGTTTTAAATGTAAATATAAAGTAAAATAGTATAAAATAATTAATATTTATTATATAATTAATATGTGATTGTTATGAGTATAGATGATAGAAATGAAATGGTTAAAGAATATATTGATTTTTTAGCTTCAGAAAAAAATTATTCTAAGAATACTTATGAATCTTATAAAAGAGATTTAAATAGTTTCCTAGATTACACAAATAAAGAAATAATAAATATATCTAAAACTGATATAGATAATTATATAATAAATAATATACATAAATTATCTGAAACATCTATTAATAGAAGAATAGCTAGTATAAGAAGTTTCTTTAAATATTTAAGTAATTATAAAGGATATATTAATGTAAGTGATGAAGTAGAATCAATGAAGAAAAGAAGAAAGTTACCTAGATATTTAACTACTGAAGAAGTTAACTTACTTCTAAATATTAACCTTGTAAATAAGTTTGATTATAGAAATAAAGCAATGTTAGAACTTCTATATAGTTCAGGTCTTAGAGCTACAGAACTTATTAGTTTAGATATTTCAAATATAGATTTTGAAAATAAAATAATTAATGTATATGGAAAAGGTAAAAAAGAAAGAATTGTTCCTTTAAATGATATTGCGATTAAATACTTAAAAATATATATTAATGATTATAGAGATAGTTTGTTTGTAAGAGGTAAAAAGAGAACTGATGCATTATTTCTAAATAATCATGGTGAGAGGATAACAAGACAAGGATTAAACTTATTACTTAATAAAATAGTTAAAAGTATTAATATAAATATTGAAGTTACACCTCATACATTAAGACATAGTTTTGCTACTCATTTAATTGAAAATGGAGCAGATATAAGAACGGTTCAAGAATTACTTGGACATGAAAATGTTGTTACCACAGAAGTATATACACATGTTGCGAATAATTATATAAATGAAAGTTATAATGAATACTTCAAAAGAAGTAAAAAAGGAAGTGATAAATAATGTTTAAGAGAATATTTTTAGTTGTATTAGACAGTTGTGGAGTAGGTGAAGCAAAAGATGCTGATAAGTTTGGAGATACTGGAGCTAATACTTTATTGCACACTATTGAAAATAGAAATTATAATTTAGATGTTCTTGAAAAACTAGGCCTTACTAGTTTAGTTCTTAAAACAGTTGAAAAAACAAGAGGAATATATATGAAAGGATGTCCGATTAATAAAGCAAAAGATACACTAAATGGGCATTATGAAATGATGGGAGCTGTACAAAGTGTACCGTATAAAACATATCCTGATGGTTTTCCTCTTGAACTTATAAGTCACATACAAAGAGTAACTGGAAGAGAAGTAATTGGAAACTGTGTTGCGAGTGGGACTAAAATAATTGAAGAACTTGGAGAAATGCATATGAAAACAGGTGCTATAATAGTTTATACTTCTGCTGACTCTGTACTTCAAATAGCGGCTCATACTGATGTAGTACCACTTGAAGAATTATATGATATATGTAAAAAAGTAAGAGAAATTACTAAAG
Organism: uncultured Clostridium sp.; assembly: GCA_964456325.1. Classification (GTDB taxonomy): domain Bacteria; phylum Bacillota_I; class Bacilli_A; order RF39; family UBA660; genus CAG-1000. The sequence goes on from CAYVZW010000060.1 coordinate 4,150, forward strand.
ATGATAAATATAAAATAGCTAGAATTATAGCAAGACCATTTATTGGAAAACCAGGGAACTTTACAAGAACAAGTGATAGACATGATTATGCATTAGACCCACCAAGAAATGTGCTTGATTTATTAGATAGAAGAGGTATTCAAACAATAGCTATTGGTAAGATAGCAGATATATTCAATAATAAAGGAATATCAGTTAAAATAAGAACTACTGATAATATAGATGGAATGGTTAAATTAATAGATTTCGCTAAAGGGAAATTTAATGGACTATTATTTGCTAACTTAAATGACTTTGATACATTATATGGACATAGAAGAGATAAAGATGGGTATTTAAAAGCATTAGAAGAATTTAATTATTATTTACCTATATTTCTTAAGAATCTTAAAGAAGATGATTTGTTCATTTTAACAGCAGATCATGGTAATGATCCTACATTTAAAGGAACTGATCATACAAGAGAAAATGTTCCAATAATACTATATAATCCATTATTTAAAAAAGGTAAAATGTTAGATGATAGAGAAACTTTTGCAGATATAGGAGCCACTATATTAGATAACTTCAATATAGAAAATGATTTAGGAATAGGTACTAGTATATTTGATGAATTGAGGAAAAAAGAAGAATGAAAGATATTATAGTTTCAATAGTTGTTGTTATTTTCATTACTATAGCTACAGTATGTGCTTCATATTACTTTGTTACTAAATACAATATAGATAAGGAGAATGAAGAAATACTAAAGAATGGTATAATTGTAGGAAAATGATAGAATTAAATAAAGAATACAATGTTGTTATTAAAGATGAAGATAATAAAGGAAATGGAATCACTAGAATAAATGATTTCGTTCTTTTTGTGCCTAATTCATTTAAAGATGAAGAATTAACTATTAAAGTTATTAAATTAAGTAAAAGATTTGGTATTGGTTCTTTAGTTAAAATAATAAAACCATCAAGTAGAAGAAGTGATATTAAATGTAAATACTATAATGAATGTGGTGGTTGCTCATTTTTACACATGAGTTATGAAGAAGAAAAAAATAAGAAAACTTCTGAAATTAAAAAAATATTTAATGCGGAAATAGATAAAGTATATTTTGGAAAAGAATCTAATTATAGAAATAAAGCTACATTTCATGTGAGTAATAATGAGTTAGGATATTATAGTGAAGATAGTCATGATTTAGTATCATTTGATAATTGTTTACTATTAGATGAGAGAATTAATAATATATATAATTATCTTAATAAAAGCAATTTAGATAATTTAAGTAGTGTTATTGTAAGAGTAACTGATAAAGAATTAATGATTATATTTGATAATGAGTATGATTATAGTAATTTAATTCGTGAGTTTAAAATAGATTCAATATATATTAATGATAAACTAGTTTATGGTAAAAAATATATTACTGAAGTAATTGATGGAGTATCTTATACGATTAGTCCTGATTCATTCTTTCAAGTTAATTATGAATCTATGAAACATTTATATGATATAGTTAAAGAATATAGTGGACATGGTAATAAATTATTAGATTTATATTGTGGAACTGGCACTATTGGAATATATCTTAAAGATAATTTTAAATCTATAACTGGAATAGAAGTAAATAGAAGTAGTATAAATAACGCTAATATTAATAAAGATATAAATAACTTAGATAACATTAAATTCATCTTAGGTGACTCTAAAATAGCTTCAAAAGATGATTATGATGTTATTATAGTAGACCCTCCAAGAAACGGATTATCTCATGAAGTAATAAATTACTTAAATAAAACAAATTCAAAAATAATTTATGTTTCTTGTAACCCAATTACATTAAAAAGAGATATTGATGAATTAAATAATTATAAAATAACTAAATTATCTATTGTAAATATGTTCCCTAGGACTAAGCACGTTGAGACGGTAGTCTTGATGACAAAGAAAAATGATTGAGTGTACTGATAACCCGTATATACCAAGGGTTTGAGCACACATGGGCGCAAAACCCATTGAGCGAAAAACATGAAAATATCGCTTCGAGGGAATAAGTCCATAAGAGCGGTATTTGATAGTCAAGTGGTCAGGTTAGATGTCATAGCCCCGCGAGTGGTCGGGT
>CAYVZW010000061.1:0-6105 GCA_964456325.1 uncultured Clostridium sp.
GCGGTTAATATTGTAATTGATTCACAATTATCATAATACTTTTTATATATCTTATCTATTGTTACAGAAAATAAAATAATAAATGCAATAAATAATAATACAATAATTATTTTATTAAGTATTAAAGACATTAAAGATAGTAGTAATAGCATTATTATTCCATTTAAATTACTACCAATGATGTGAGCAAAATAATAGATATTTAAATATGGAATAAAGCTCATCCACCTATCTTCCTTTTTTAATCTATTAGATAGCTTTTTAACACTTATAGAAAATAATATATAATAAGCAATTAAAATAAATAAAATTATTCCAAGTAGTAAGTATTTATAATCATTATTACTGTTTTCTATATAACTTCTAAGTATTTCCATATATTCCTCCATTTAAATAATCACATACTTTTCCCTCGTACATTAATTCTAATCCATTTATTGCACAAAGTTCCATTGGTTTAAATACATCTTCATCTTTTTCTATAATATTAACCCCATCACTAGATAATACATTATAAACAAATTCAGAACAATAATATTTATTTCTATTAAGTCTTATTCTAAAATTAGCTAATAACAATCCCATAATATTATAACCCTTACTATTTATTTTTATATTTTTAATTCTTTCAATAATTCTATCATATTGTTCATTAGTTACATTTAATTTATACACAGCCATTGTAGAATCTTTATGTATTTTATATAAACCTCTATGAATATTTTCAACATTAAAACACCCAATTATTGCAAAATGTGTGTATTTTCTTCCGAATGAAAACATATTGTCACATTTATCATCTAAACTAATAGATACATGAGAATATTTTTCTTTACTAAAATATTTAATCATTTTAGAAGTTAATGTATTTGAATGTGAAAAAACTAAATATATACTTTTCATTACTACTCCTATTTAATTATAGCAAAAATAGTGCTTTATTTAAAGTATTCTTTATATTTACTAGGTAGTGGTAACTCAAACTTTACATTTTCTTTAGTTATTGGATGAACAAACTCTAAGTAATAAGCAAGAAGAAGCATTTCTCTACTATTGTCTTTAATACCATATTTCCTGTCTCCAACTATCGGAGTATTGTTATCTTTCATATGTACTCTTATTTGATTCTTTCTTCCAGTGTGAATATTAACATCAAGAAGTGAATAATTCTTATTATTCATTAATCTATTATATTCAGTTATTGCTAAAGAACCAGTTTTAGATGAATAAGTATAGAATGTCTTCGTTTCCTTTAAATATGACTTTATAGTGTCTTTTTCTTTAGTTACTCCATGAACAACAGCATAATATTTTCTTATAACATTAGTCCAATTATCTTGAAGTGCTTTTTTGACAATTTCACTCTTAGCAAATACTATTAAACCAGAAGTATCTTTATCTAATCTATGAACAATAAAAATCTTATTATTTTTATTCTTAGATTTTATATAATCAAAAACTTCATTAAATAATGTATTATCTTTAATGTTATCAGTACTAATAGTAAGTAAATTAGATTCCTTTTTTACTACTAAAATATATTTATCTTCATATACAATTTTAATTTTCTTTTTCTTCATTATTCTTAATCTTCTTATATCTTTTTTTTCTATACATTTTAGAATCTATTCTCTTTAAAAATGAACTAAAATCATCCATAGAATCATATACTCCAGATCCAATAGATAAACTAAATGGAATATCATGAGTCATATTATACATTTTTGTATTCTCATTTATCCTTTTGTTAATTATTTTAATGTCATCTTCATGTTTAATAGTTGCTATTATAGAAAATTCATCTCCGCCAAGCCTTATAACACTATCTGTTGTTCTTACAGAAGTTCTTAATACATCAACAATATCTCTTAATATTTTGTCTCCCATGTCATGTCCATGCATATCATTTATCTTTTTAAAATCATCAACATCAATCATAAATACTGCATACATCTTATCACTTAAGTAATTATAATTATCAAAATATCTCCTATTATTAGCTCCAGTTAAAGCATCTTTATTTAGAGATGAATCATATTTAAACATGTATAATAATAAAGCTGTAAAACTGTAAGAAAAACTTAAATACATTTCACTATCAAATACTAAATCAGTTATAGCGCCTACAATTGGTAATAATAATGCAATATATGCTTTTCTATCAACAAATTTTCTATTAAATATACTCCTTATAAATACTATAATAACTGGTAATATTATTAATGACATAAAGATATAATTATAATCATATTCAGTTAGGAAATTAATTACTCCTGCATTTATTGGGTGTTTAACATAGAACATACTTATTATTACACTATATATAATAAAATATACAGCAAGCCCAATTTGTTTATATATTCTTTTCTCACTATTCATATAGTTTACTTCTATATAATCACAATAAAGAAGTATAGGTATAATAGCAAATATATATCCAAATAATACTAATAATCCTTGATATGGTTTTCCAATACTGTAATATATGGCTATATCAATAACTGATAATATTGAAATAGTTATACACTCAGTTATCCAAATAAAAGAATTAGAATTTAATTTGTTTCTATATTTAATAATATAATCTATTAGTATAAATGCAAGTAATGCAATATTCAATAATTCTAAGTTTTTTGGATTCATATTCATCCCTTCTTATTTATATTATACCTCAATAGTAATAATAATTACAATGTTTTAACAAATAGTTCAGTTAAATATGGATTAAATGATATCCCTTTACCGCCCTCATCAACATCTTTTGAGCACATTATAAGCTCATTTACGCCATCTTTTTTAGTTAATGGATGATTGTATACTCTCTTAGAAATCATCGCATCATAACTATCAGATAATGCTAAGATTTTTGACCATTCAGAAGCTGCTTCTTGATTTTCAGGATATCCACTATTATTTTCTCTTAAATGATGATCTCTTATTAATACAAGAATTCTTTCAGGAAGGTATCCCTTTAACATTTCATACCCTTTAACAGGATGTATTTTAATCTCTTCATACTCGTCATTAGTTAGTTTTCCTTTTTTACTCAATATTTTCGGATCAACATAAGCTTTCCCAACATCATGTAATAATCCAGCCATATATAGCTCTAAAGTTCTTTCCTCACTCATACTAGTTTTATTGCAAAACTCCTTAATTAGGTATGCAACTTTAAGACTATGACTTCTAGTATCTCCAACTAATTTTTCTATCTTTTCATTTATATATTGAAACTTATTAACAATACTTACATAGTTCATCATATCAGCACTTAAATATCTATTTCTCTTGAGTCCATTATTAATTCTTTCAAATATGTTATCATATGAAGAATTATCGATATTAATAAGTAGAGTATTAAATACATTATATAAGGTCTTTTCTTCAATTGTTAACGAGTCATCATGAAGAACAATATCATATATTTTATGCTTTAACTTTCTCACATCACAAAAAGTTACATTAGGAAAATTCTCTTTAATTTTATTAAGAGATATTTCGTTAATATTAATATAACCAATTTTCCTATTCTTCTTCATATTATCACTAAGAATATTCTATCATAATTAAAAAAAATAGATTCATTTAAATCTATATTTTAACATTAGTTTTACACTATACTAATAATGATAATATTATTACACATAATCCAAAAAACAATCCATAAAACATTTCTTTAGTTTTAATATTTTCTTTAACTTCACAAAATAATTCAAAACATACAATATATAAAAGCATTCCTAGAGTTATACTTATTAGTATTCCCAATATTTTATCAGTAAGTGTAATATTAAATATAGTGAATATAATTACTCCAACTATACTTGATAACATTAATAATGTAATCATTAACAAACTCTTTTTATTAGATGAAGTTAGTGATGAAACTTGTATTCCTAGTGGAATATTATGACATGATACTCCAATTGCCATTAAAGTACCCATTTTAACATCATTAACACTCGTTGTATATATCGCAGTTGCTTCAATTATATTATGTAGAATTAATGCAATACAAGACATTAAGCTAATATGTTCAATATGACTATGTTTATGACTATGTTCATGATTAGGAAGTAATAAATCTAATACTTTTAATATAACACCACCAACAATAACACACGCTAAGACATGAGTCCAATCGCTTAATAATTCAAAACATTCTGGTAATAAATCAAAAAGAATAAGTCCGATTAATATTGAAAATGCAAAACCAATCGAAAACACAACAAGTTTTTTCTTATCCTTAACTATTTTAGTAATTAAATATCCAATATAAAAAGACATACCAGATAATAATGTAATAATAAATGCATTTAAATTCATAATCTTTTCAACTCCAAAAAGATTATATCACAATTTAAATATTATAGATAGAATAAATACCACAATTACTAGTATTAAAAATACATAAGATAGTTTAGTTATCACAATTTTTCTCTTATCTTTAGGAACAAAAACCTTTTCATTATAAATACCAGTTTCAACTAGTTTTAATGCGGGTACTTTAATGTTACTAATATCTTTATCACTTAATATGTAATAACTTGTCGGATCATCTATATCAGTGTATTTAATATCTTTTGGCATTAATGAAATTTGAATAAACATTAATATGTCACCAACAGCTCCCGAAATATTAACAACAGATAATAATACAAGTAAAAATGAATTAAATATATATCCTAATGCTAAAGTAACTATTCCAATAAAGAATAATGGAAACATTAAAGAAACCATAATATCTTTTTTACTAATCGCTTTTTTACACATACAATAAAATATACCTTTTTCAAAATACATTCCAAGCATTAAATCTTTAGTAGTTACTTTTTTACTTGTTAAAAATCCTACATAATGAAGTAGTTCATGTAAAATAAACCACATCACCATAAATATTAATTCAAATGCGCCAAACTTGAATGTATCAATTTTATATGTATTAAGTACAATTACAATAACAATAACAAATAAAATAATTGCATATAAATTCATAAGAAGTGGATTCATTTGATATTTATAATATTTAAGTTCACTTTTCTTTTTCATTTTAAACTCTTTAAAAACAGCTTATCTGCCTTTTTTGCAGGCAATCTACTTAGAAATGTAAGACTACCACTATTCTTTACTCTATAATTAACTTTAGGATTCTTTTTCTCTAGTGCTTCAAAAACAGCTTCAAATAAATATTTAATATCATTTGAATTATCAAGTTCTTTATTCATCATTTTACCCATTTTCTTAGCAACTTTAGTATATAATTTAGTATTTTTTACAAAATCATTAAATTGATATCTTACATTATTATGCATGTTAGATTTAAAACTTCCTGGTTCAATCTTAATTACTTTAATACCAAGAAAATTCATTTCTCTTCTAAGAGAATCATTATATGCATTTATGGCATATTTACTCATTGAATATATTCCATTAAATGGAGATGGTGTCTGCCATCCATTTTCACTACTTATATTTATTATTCTTCCAGTATTTTCTCTAAGTAAATAATAGAATACTTTATTAATCCTTATTGTTCCAAATAGATTAACATCAACAACTTTTTCCATATCTTCAACTTTAGTTTCAATTAAGGAACCAAATAAAGATATACCAGCAAAATTAATTATTGCATCTATCTTTGGTGTTATTTTTTTAACAATATGATATGCTTTAATTATAGAATCATTATTGGTAACATCTACTTTAATAGGTTTAATATTTTGAAGTTTCGTATCATCAAATGTAGATATATTAATATCACATACAAAAACATAATAACCTTTTTCAATTAATGCTTTTGCAGTTTGAAGTCCAAGACCATTACCTCCACCTGTTATTAAAACATATTTCATAGACACCACCTAATATAATTTAGTATAGCACAAAATTATTGTTTTTATCTATTTCAATAACTATTTTACAATTATGTTGATACTGTCAACCCGTGAGATTTTGGCTTTTCATCCCGTGAGATTTTGACTTTTCATCCCGTGAGATTTTTAAAAAAGAACCTTAATAAGCAATTATTAAGATTCTATTCTATAACGTATGGACTAGTTAATGTTCCATCTCCACTTCCAACTGTCGCTGTAGAGTTTAAGGAAA
>CAYVZW010000062.1:0-810 GCA_964456325.1 uncultured Clostridium sp.
AGTATAAACTAATTCTTTTTCAGAAGGATTACTTTCAAAATCAAAGCTACCATACCCATCATTTGTATAAGTTGAGTTGCTTGTTTTTCCAGCAACATTTTGATTTGCTTGTTTTAAAGCAGAAGCAGCATCAAGAAAATATTGTGCTGTATCTACAATCATAAAATCATTATTTGTAGTACCTGCAGGTGTTACATTAGTTAAATTGTATGTATTCCCGTCAGAAGTTCCAGTAGCTGTTTGTCCCCAAACATTGCCATAACAATCTAAATTTAGATTTCCTCCTACAAGAAGAGTTATATCATTAGTATCCACTGGGCTTCCACCATTAGTGCCACCATTTACAGATAATCCTCTATTTGAGTTAATATCACCCGCTACAGCAATTGATCCTTCAAAATCAATACAATCCGTTATATCACCTAAAACAAATCCATTCCAGTTGCTAGCATCTCCCAATATATTTTCTGTTGTTGGTGAAGTATAAACTAATGGTTCAGACGAAGTGCTAGGTGGAGCAATACTCATTACTGTTGGTATTTCATATTCTTCAATTGTAACCAATTCTGTCTCTTCAGTAACATCTTCTTCTGTTGTTGTTTCTTCAGTAGGTATTTCTTCAGTAGGCATTTCCTCAACAGGCGTTTCTTCAGTATCTGTAACAACTTCTTCAGATTCTCCTTCATCTTCAAAGTAGATATTAGAGTTATTTTCTTCCTCTTCATTTTGACCTAAAATAATTATACTTGTAGGCTCCTCATCTCCCAAAGCATATGCAATAAATGCTCCTGTTGATTTACGCATTCCAAG
>CAYVZW010000062.1:820-3948 GCA_964456325.1 uncultured Clostridium sp.
ATTTGGACGCTTCTACCGCTTTGGTTGCTTTGTATCCAATCATTGCAACAGCTGATATCATTATTCTATTCGCAGTTTTTTTAAAATTCATAAAATCTTCCTTTCAGTTACCTATTATAAATAGATTGATTTTGTTTGTCTCTTTATTTTCATCTAATACACTAATGCTGACACTTGTATTTTCACCTTCTTTAATGTCATTACAATTTCTAATAGCGGAAGTTGCTAGAACACTTAAAACAGCGGCACCTGTCATTAAGTATGTCGCTTTTAATTTTAATAATTTTCTTATATTTTCTTTTTTCATAGGAATTACTATAACATTTTTGTATCTCTATTTCAAGTTTTAACTTTTCTTTTTTGTAAGAGCAAAATAAAATTTATCTACGGTTTCTTCATCAAATGCATTAATTATTTCTTCTGGAGTTACACCACTTCTAATTGTAAAATGAAAATAGCCATTAATATAGTCCCTTATTATTCCGCCTTTTGGAAATACATTATATAGTTGATATTTCTTATCATCTATTTTCCATGCTAATCCATTTTTTTTATTAATGATATAGTTAATCATAGTGTATAAACCATCGGCTATCATTATCTCTCTTAAACAGTCAAATTTTATTATGTCTTCTTCTGTAGGATTGTCATTTAAAACATTAAGTCCATCTAAATCAATTATTTTCGCATTTATTCCATTTAATAAAATATTAAATCTATTTAAATCACAATGTAAGTATCCTTTTTTAACGATTTCTCTTACTGTTCTAAATGTATCTAGAGATATTTGTCTTCTTATATTATTATCATATTTATCTTTTGCTTGACTTTCTTCGACTGTTTTAAATCCGGTAAACTCATTCATAGAGTATCCTATAAAATTCTCATCTTCATTTAATAATAAAATATGTGGAGTAGGCATATTTTCAATTGGGTTATCATTTACATTTGTTATGATTTTTTTTCTATTATCACTTCTTTTAATCGGTATTAATATTTTGTATATTTCACCATCTTTTCTGTATATGACACTCTCTCTAGAATGTAAAACTCTAACTCTTTTTAATGCTCTAATATCTTTATCACTTAATATAATGCTTTCCATATTATTTCTCCAATCTTAGAATAGAAGATGTTTCTTCAACATAATCTTCTGTAAAACTATCTATATAATAGTATGGGTAAAATACTTTATAATCTGTAGTAGCTGCTGCCTCAATTACTTTTCTTTGTCTTTCATTAGCGAACTTATCAAAATTTCTTTTGTTTTTTTCCACTTCTTCATCAAATGGAAAAAAGTCTTTTGAAAAAATAATTGATAAAACTAAATAAGAAAGATATTTTGATGTAAGCCCCATATGTACTCTAAATGTAATAGGATCACTCAAATCTTTATAAAGAACACTATCCATATCAATTAATTTAATATCTTCTTTGTCTACTAATACATTTTCAGCATGAATGTCATAATATGAAAATCTTTCTTTTTCAAATGATTCAATTAATGCTGATATTTTTTTAGCTATGGTTATTCTTTTTTTAAATGGTATAGTATTATCCTCTAAGCATTTAATTAATAACTCATATTCTGAGTAGTTAGGTTGTATGAAACCAGCAAATGGTTTATTTGAATGTTTATCGTATAAAATAGTATGTGGTAGTGAGCATTCATCGCATACAAAGGCACCTAATCTTTCAGTTGTTTGTTCTCTTTCTTTAGTACGATATTTATCATGTAGTATTTTCACAATGTCACTACCTTTTTTGTATATTGTACTTTCAGAATGATTAACATTTGTAAGTGGTGTATATCCTTTTAGCACACCATCATCAATAAATCTTTTTTCCATTATTTTCTCCTTTTGAAGAGTCTTTCACCATCTTCTATTTCTTCCATAAAACTAAGTGTTCTTTCCTTATTTAAATAATTTAATACATCTTCTATACTAACATTATTATCTATAACAAATTCTTCTAAATTTCCACTTATAAATGCATTAATTAATTCATCATCTATTGGTTCCATTAAATAACTTCTATATATAACATCATGATTTAATAGTAATGACATTATTATATCTATACTATTATGAATCATTTTTTGTTTTAAATCTTTTCTACTAGTATCAAGCCCATTTAAAACTGAATCTTTAATGTTAACACCTAATGATGGATTGATCATCGCATCTACATCTATTAGTCTACACTTACCATCTTTATACATTATATTTCCTAGGTTCATATCCCAAAAATAATATCCTTGTTCAACTATCATGTTTATTGAAGCTAATATATCTAAGGAAGCAGATTGTCTTTTTTCAAAACTATAGTCTTTTTTATTTTTACCTGTATTGAAGAAATCTTCTAAAGTAATAAATCCATTATATTTTGGCATTGTATATCCTGAAAACTGGTTATTAAGTGGACCCACTATTTTGTCTATTGGAGTAGGTGTATTAACGATTGGGTTATCATGCAGTGCTTCAATTATTATTTCTTTTTTATAAACTTTTTCTGGAAATAAAAATTTATATAATAATCCATCTATACTATAAATAGTGCTTTCATTACCTTGAGATTTAATTCTATGCTTTGGACTAATATCATCCTCTGATAAAATAATACTATTCATAATTTTCACCCCTTTATTAATAATTAATTCCTTTTTCTTTAACTCTCTTAATTAGTGATAGTGTAGTATCTTTATCAAAATAGTCTATTACTTCTTCCATGCTACATTTATCATGTCTTACTAGACTAAATATTTTTCCTTTAAAAAGTGCTTCTAGCAATGCAACATCTCTATAGTTAACTTTGGATTCAATAGGGTAATAATTTGATTCATTAATATTCATAAGCAAGCTTATCATCATTGATATTGTTGTTGATACAGTGTCTACGTTCATTAATCCATAATTTGGGTTACTTATTGAACCTAAGTATTTGTCTAAGTATGTTACTCCTAGTCTTGGACAAATCATTGAATCAGCATCTATTACTTTAATGTTTCCTTTTTTATATAAAACATTTTCTCCATGCATATCCCAGTAATAAAATCCTCTTTGCATTATCATGTTTACTGTAGATAATAAATCTATACACGCTTGTCTTCTTTCATCATAATTATA
>CAYVZW010000062.1:4048-6103 GCA_964456325.1 uncultured Clostridium sp.
TTAATATATTTTATATTTATTCTATAATTGGATACATTTATGAAATACTAATTTGTTTATTATTAGGTAATAAACTTGAAAGTGGTTTCTTATATGGGCCATGGACACCTATATATGGAATAGGTGTTATTATAATGTTGATTCTTTCTACATATTTATTTAAAAAGTTAAAATTAAAGAAGTGGATAGAAGTAATAATATTTTTATTATTAATAATTTTAATTCTAACAATACTTGAATTTTGTGCTGGTCATTTACTAGAATTTATATTTAATAAAGAGTTTTGGAATTATAGTAATTTAAAGTTTCATATAGGTAAATATATAGCATTGGAAGTATCTTTAATATGGGGTATTATGAGTATAATAGTCATATATATAATTAATCCATTTATTGATAAATTTATTAAAAGAATATCTAAAATAGTTACATATGTTCTTACTATATTATTCATACTAGATTTAATTCTTACTCTAGTTAATAAGTTATAAATAAGTACATTATGGTATATACATTTTACATGCTTTTTAGTATAATATTAACTTTAAAAGAGAAATTATGAAAAAAATTGGCATATTAGGTGGAATGAGTTATGAATCCACATTACATTATTATGAAGGAATAAACAAAAAAGTTAATGAAATAGAAGGTGGTTTAGTGACACCGGAATTGTTAATAGATAGTGTAAACTTCAATGAATTTAGAAAATATATGTTGAATAATGATTGGCTGCAAATTAAAATTGAATTATTAAAAAGGGCTTTATTTCTTCAAAATATCGGAGCAGACTATATTGTTATTGCGACAAATACTATGCATAAAGTTGCTCCATTTATTGAAGAAAATATTAATGTGCCTTTAATTCATATAGGTGACTCCGTATCTAATAAAAATATAAGTCAGGGAATAAACAATGTTGGTTTAATAGGAACAAAATATACAATGCAAGAAGAATTCATGAGAAAGAGATTAATAAATAATGGTCTTATTATAAATGTACCTAATTATGGAAATGATATTAATGAAATAGATAGAGTAATATTTAATGAGTTATGCAAAGGAATAGTATTAGATTCTTCTAGGGAAAAATATATTGAAATTATAAATAAAATGATTAGATTATATGGAATAGAAGGAATAATACTTGGATGTACTGAAATATGCATGTTAATTACAAAAAATGATACTTGTATACCTATATATGACACGACTGAATGTCACATAAATGATATAGCTGATTATGCATTAGAGAGGAAACTTAAATGCAACAGAGATATTAAATAAAATGCAATAAAAGCAATAACAAAAATATTTTAAGGAGTTGAGGTAAATGAAAGATTTGAAATTTGAAGAGCCTAATATGGAAGAGATAGTTCTGAGATATGAAAAACTTTTAAAAGAATTTAATAATGTTGATTCATTAGAAGAACAACTACAAATAATAAAAGAGATTAATGACATAAGGGACTATTTCTTTTCCATGTATTGGATAAGTTACATTAACTATTTATTAGATGTTAATAGCGAGTATAGGAATAAAGAAGAAAGTTTCTTTGCTAAGAATGATCCAATAATAAATAATTTAAGACTTAAATATTACAAAGAATTACTTAATTCAAAATATAAGGAAGAATTAAAAAAAGTAATAGGTAATAAAGTATTTCAAATTGCTGAATCTGAAGTCACTTTACTAAGTGATGATATAAATGATTGCTTAACTGAAGAAAAAGAATTATCTAATAAATATAGTAAACTCCTTGCTTCACAAAAAGTATTCTTTGATAATAAAGAAATGCCACTTTCTATGCTAAATAAGTATTTAATTAGTCCTCATAGGGATGTGAGAATTAAAGCACAAGAAGTAAGAAAAAATTGTTTTCTTAAAATCGAATCACAAATTGATGACTACTTAGATAAACTTATTAAAGTAAGAAACAAAATGGCAAGAAAACTTGGATTCTCCTCATATACTGATGTTAGTTATATTAAAATGAAAAGAATTGGTTATGGAAGAAAAGATGTAGAGTTATTTAGAAATGAAGTTGTTAAATATAT
>CAYVZW010000063.1:0-6010 GCA_964456325.1 uncultured Clostridium sp.
CTTGCAATAGGTTTTATACATCTATCATTAATGCCTTCTTTTTCTAATTTAATTCTATCTCTTTTGCCACATCCACTTAAAGGGAATGAGTCTTCACTATTTCTCATACAATAGAAAAAACTATCACACAATTCCTGAGGAAGTCCCTTTCTCAGTCTTTGATCAATTCCTAATATAACGCTTTCCGTACTTTTTTTGCATTCTGGTTGAAGTTCAATATGTAATACATATTGTGTTTCTTCATTTTCATATGGTATTACTTCACAAGACATAATATTTTTAGTATCTTTTAATACTATATCAGAAATAATATATAACGGAACTATGTTTGGATTGTCAATTATTCTCCCTTTTATGTGATATCTTTCATAACAATCTTTATATGCATATACACTACAATCGCCTTTTTTATTACCATAAAAATCAGTAATATAAAAATCATCGCTTGCCTTTTTATTATTTTTATATTCTTTCATAGTTACTGGTGAATTCGCAACTAGTCTTCCAATTTGATATGGCTTACAACTTCTTCCTTCTTCATCTAAAACATCACATTCTACCATAGAAAAAGTTCTTAATCCTGACTTTTCATCTTTAAATTTGTATAATGGCAATAAATCGTTATATGCTTTGAAAAGATTAAAAAAGATTCCTCCATGTTCACAATCACCACCGGCAATTGATATAGGTACTGGTGACAATGGTGCTGGTAACATATCTCTACCAGCTTTATACTTTCTCATGCTTTTATTTATAAATTTTTCTTCGCCTTCACTTAAAGGCTCTCCTACCGCAAAAAGTGCCATTAAAAAAGATAATGAAATGTTATTTAAATTTTTAAAATTTTTCATACCTGCAATAATAAAACTACTAGTTGATGTTGCAAAATTTGGTCTATTAATCAAAAGACTATAATGAAAAAAATTCTTATTATAAATTGGTTCAAGAGCAATACAGCATCCTTGAAGTAAAGTATCCGAAATATTAGATGTTATATTGGTATTAGAATGCATTGGAATTTGAGCCAAAACAGTCATGTTTTTCATCGGTCTAGTGTCTGAAGCATCTTTATCATGAAATCTTCCCATTGTAACATAACTTCTATTACAATGTACTATTCCTTTAGGTCTACTTGAATTAGTTGAACCACTTGAATAAGTTATTGTAAATTCATCTTCTAAATTTGTTGTATTATCATAAACTACATTTGAATAATTTTTGCCAATTTCTTCAAACTCTTCTACAGATAAAACACTTTTATCATGTTCTTTAATATTTGGAACGTGATTTTTGAAATCATAAAATTCCTTATCATATTCTTCATATGGATCTTTATGATTTGGTAATGAATCATTCAAAGAAATAATTACTTTATTTTCAATATTGGTTTGATTTACAACATCTTCTATATCACCATACATATCATCAGTAGCAAATAATACTTTGCTATCACAACCATCTATTATTTCCCTTAAATACCCTTTATCAAAACCACTACCAAATATATTAGCTTTAGCACCAATCATATTTGTAGCTGCTAAAAGATAAACTGTCTCAGGACAATTTGCTAAACACATTGGTATTTCACTACCTTTTTTTAATCCTAACTCTTTCATAGATTTAGCATATTTAATAGAATTATTAAAGAATTCTCTATATGTTATTTTTTTACCGCGATAAAAAATAGCCACAGTATTTAAATTATTTCTATTTCTTTCATATATTTCTCTTATCCACGACCAATTATGATTTTCTTCTATATCTTTAAGTATTTTATCAACATCAATTTTACTCTTCATTTCTTCCCCATTTCTATCCACTATTCTACCAATATTATAATAGTCAATCAATTAGCAGTTTGACATAGAGTATCAAATGTGATACAATGTTTACATGAAAAGCATGTATGATTATGAAAATTATATTGAAATACCTAAAGGTATTAAAGAACTAGAAAAAGATTTTATTAGAGATTTTGTAATATTTAGAAGAGAGAATAACTTAACACAAGATTTATTAAGCAAATATTCTAAAGTTAATAGAGTACAAATAGCTAGAATAGAATCTGGTATGCACTCGCCTAGTATAAAAAATCTATTGCAAATACTTGGTCCTCTAGGTTACACTGTAAAAATAGAAAAAGTTAATAAATATAAAAAATATAATTAAAATTTGTTATAGTATATTTGGTGATATAAATGAAGAAAATAATATTAGGAAAAAAAGATAATAATCTAAAGTATGATTTTAGAGAGACAAGTTTTGGAATTTGTTCTAAAGATGGAAAATTACTAGTTGCAATAGATAGTAGAATTAATAAGCATACTTTTATTGGTGGTGGTGTTGAAAAAGGTGAGACACAAAAAGAAGCATTAAAAAGAGAATTTATTGAAGAATCGGGTATTGAAATTAAAAATATTAAACATTTCATAACTATAGATTGCTACTGGTTAGCGGAAGGAAAATATCCAATGAATTCCCTTGCCAATTTCTATTTAGTTGATATTAAAAAAATCAATAAAATCAATCATGAATTTGAACTGTTATATTTAGATCCTAAAGATATAGATTTTCCACTTCCATATCAAGTTGAAACACTAAAACTATATAATGAATATATTAAAAAAATAACTTGTAAACAATATAAGTTATTTTTATTTACATCATAGTTACCAAAGAAATTGTTGACATCAATCATATGGAATATATAAAGAAACTAAATATTATTATAATGATTTTAAATTAATTTATTTTTTCTTAAGTAATTCACTAATTGAATGTAACCAGTATCATTCCAAAATTTAAATCTTTCACTATCGGGGAAACTTCCCAATGTTTTAGTTTCACCTTTTGGTATAAATATAAAATCCCAACACCAACCATATTTTCCACTTTTTCTCTTCGCAATTGTTCCTTCTGTTATAGATTTAAATACTACTGGTTCTTTTCCATATTCACAAAAAGCTAATGCTTGAACAAATACTGCTTTCCTATTTTCAACACCCTTCATTAATTTTAAAATGCCATCTTCTGTAATAGTATCTTGCACATAATGAGTATATGCTGCTGGAAATCCTTTTAATTCATCAATCATTATTCCAGTATCATTTTTAACAACATTTCTTTTAAGAATATTGCTTGCATATTTTGCTGAATATGCTGCAACCTCTTCTATAGAATCAGCTTGTATTTCTATCGTATCCATTTTTTCGTTATCGACTTCTATTCCAAGAGGTTCTAAAACTTCTTTTGCTTGAGCTATTTTTGCCCAATTACCTGTAACTAATGTTATTTTCATAAATCCTCCTTTAACAAATTATTTTTGTCTATTAAAATCTTTTTACTTCATTATAAACTTTACCAAATTTATCTTTCTCATTAATCCCTAAAGCATCTAATATTATATCCTTATAATAAATATCAGTATTTTCTAAATTATCAATATCTAACAAAGCAACTTCATAATAATTATCATTATTTTTTCTATCTAATTCTTCACCACTTAATGTTGGAATACCTTTTATTATTGAAGCATAGAAGAAATGTTGAATTGATTTACTATCTTCAATTACTCCTAGATATTTATTTATTTTAATATCTAGAGTTAATTCTTCTTTTACTTCCCTAATTATATTTTCTTCTAACGTTTCATTATCCTCTAAACCTCCACCAGGAAGTGAATAGTACTCTATGTATGTTCCATCCTTTAATTTTTTTCTTCTAAATAGTACTACTAATTTGTTTTGATATGTTACTATAGCTCTTGAACTAATTCTTTTATTCATATAAACCTCTTTCTTATGATAATTATATCATACATATTTTTTATAATAAAAAGAAAGAACTTATCTTCCAATATTTAGACCTATTCTTTCTTTCATTATTTCATATTTTTCTTTAGCAATCTTTCTTGTTTTTGAAATTCCTTCATCTAATACTTTATTTAATAATTCACTATTCATTACTTCATTATATTTAGATTGTATTGTAGACAATGTATTTGAAACAACTTCAATAACATATGATTTAAATTCACCATAGTTTTTACCTTCAAACATTATTTCTAATTCTTTGATGCTTTTTCCTGTTAGAGAAGAAGAAATTATAAGTAAATTAGATATTCCAGGTTTTTTATCTTCATCAAATTTAACATTCATGTCAGAGTCAGTAGTTGCACTTTTAATTTTCTTTGTTATTTCTTCAATGGTATCATACAATGTTATAACACCACTAGGGCTATCACTCGATTTACTCATCTTTTTAGTTGGGTCTTTTAAATCCTTAATTTTTTCTCCTTGTTTTGTAACAAGTGCTTCTGGCACTTTAAAAGTATTACCATATTTTTTATTGAAACGTTCTGCTATATCACGTGCTAATTCTACATGTTGTTTTTGATCTATACCCACAGGTACATAATCAGCATCACAAAATAATATATCAGCACTCATTAATATAGGATAAGTTAATAGTCCAATTGAGAAATTATCATTACCCTTACTCTTTTCTTTAAATTGTATCATTCTAGATGCTTCTCCATAATATGTATTACATTCTAGTAACCAAGAAATAGAAGGAATATATTCGTTTTCAGATTGAATATATGTAGTTGTTTTACTTGGGTCTATTCCACATGCAATATACATAGCAAGAAAACTCTTAATTCTTTTCATTAATAAATCTTTGTCTTGAGGTATTGTTAATGCATGTAAATCAGCTACAAAAAGAAACATTTCATCATAATCTTTTTGCATTTTAACAAGAGGTAATATAGCTCCTATATAGTTACCTATTGTAAGTTCTCCAGTTGGTTTTAATCCAGTTAATACTCTTTTACTCATAATCTTCACTTCCTAAGTTATTTCTATTATATCAGTTTTTGAATTAATATTCATCTGTTTTTTTATATAATTAAATACAAATTTATTGTTCAACTTTTATTGATAAGTGTGTTATACTGTTTATATCAATTAACTTACCAAATATTGATATAAACAATTTATGCCGATAATCTATGTTTTTAGGTAAGAAAAATATATTTATTCGGGTATACTAATAATTATTTAGTATACCTTTTTTATTAAGAAGGAGAGAAAATGAATGAAATTGTTAACAAAGATAATATTAAAGTCGAGAGTTTAATATATGAAATTAGAGGTAAACAAGTAATGCTAGATAGCGATTTAGCCAGACTTTATATGTGTGCTAATGGCACTAAAACTATAAATCAATCTGTTAATCGACATATCAATAGATTCCCAAAAAGGTTTATGTTTCAATTAAGTAAAGATGAATATATTAATTTGTGGTCCCAACTTGGGACCGCAAATAATATGTCTAGAACTATTCCTTATGTATTTACCGAACAAGGTGTTGCTATGCTTGCTACTATTCTAAGAACACCTATAGCAGAAGAAATAAGTATTTAAATAATGGATGCCTTCATTGCTATCAAGGAAATATATATCAAATAACTTAATTGAACAAAGTTATGTAAATAATTTAGTCTTTAAACATGATGAAGACATTAAACTATTGCAAGAATCATTTAATGAATTAAGTGCAAAAGAAAAGAATAACCATATATTTTTTGAAGGAAAAGTATATGATGCTTATTCAAAAATAATTGATATTTTTAATATATCTAAAAAAGAAATAATTATTATTGATAATTATCTAGACAAAAATATGTTAGATATTATATCTAAATGCTATACCAAAGTTATCTTAGTAACTGCAGATAAACTTGATAATATTGATTTAGTTAAATATAAAAAGCAATACAATAATTTAAAAGTAATAATTAATAAATTTTTTCATGATAGGTTTATTATCATAGATAAAGAGATTTTATATCACTTAGGATCTTCATTAAATTCAATTCGTTACAAATGTTTTGCTATATCTAAAATTGATGAAAATGACATATTAATTAAGATAATAAAAAAACTCGAACAATAAAAGTTCAAGTTCAATTACAATATGGGGCGACATGAGAGAATCGGACTCTCGA
>CAYVZW010000064.1:0-2408 GCA_964456325.1 uncultured Clostridium sp.
TCCCGACCCCCTGCTTGTAAGGCAGATGCTCTAACCAACTGAGCTAATCGCCCGCACCAATGTCTTGCTGACGCATATAAATATATCATTTATTGAGATTTATGTCAAGAAAAAACATGATTTTTATTAATTATTTTTCAGTTTTTTCTATTTTAGGAAGAGTTTCTTCTATCCAAATAATAAGATTTCGTTTAAGAGGTTCAAATCCTTCACCTTTTTCAACTATCCTTTTGATCTTCTTTTTTTGAATATCTCCTACTCTTTTCATAGAAAGCTTAACATGTAACTTATCTTCATCTACATCTAAAATCTTAACTCTTATTATATTTCCAATAGAATACAGTTCATTAATATTAGACACAAACCCATTGGATATTTCAGAAATATGAATAAGTCCATTATAATTATCTTCTAGTCTAACAAATATTCCATATTTAGTTATCCCTGTTATTTCACCTTCAACTATTTCTCCTACTTTAATTTTACTCATATACATCACATGTAAATTATATCATAAATTAGTCTCATTTTTATCATTTAACCACCAAATTGATGGAATTTTACAATAATTGTTTATTAACAAAAATAAATTATTTAATTTAATTTCATTCTCATTAATTGAATTAATTAAATCATTTAATACATTCTCTTTATATTTTTCATTAAATATTTTGTTAATAATATTAAAAAAGTATTTTGGATAAACAATCTCAGAATAAAGAAATCTATAATCAAATTCATTAAATTCATACTTACTAACTATATATTCAAATTCTTCTTCTATGCTTTCCTTATTTATTAATTTAATTCTAAAATAACTACTCACATCTTTTAATCTATAGTTATACGATATGTTGGTTATATCTATA
Source organism: uncultured Clostridium sp. (assembly GCA_964456325.1). Lineage (GTDB taxonomy): Bacteria > Bacillota_I > Bacilli_A > RF39 > UBA660 > CAG-1000. The sequence continues at coordinate 870 of CAYVZW010000064.1, forward strand.
AGTATTTTATTTTTCATACTGTCTATATTTATATGACTTAAAGAATACTCTTTATTATCTAATTCTTTAATTGAATCATTTAAATAACTTACTGCATTTTCTGCAAGGCCAATATAATAATTACATATTTGTTGAACAAGTGGATATTCTCTATTATAACCAGATATCAATTTTTCATAATTATCTATTTCCATTTTCATTTCATCTATCTCATTAACAAACAATGATTTATTTACTGAGTTTTCAATTACTATATTATAGTTAATAATATCTTTTATATTTATATCAACGTCTTCTATATCATTTACTTTAATTAAAACATATTCTTTTTTATTATATTCACTTATATAACTATTATTTTTATTCTTAACTATTTCATTTATCTTAATATGTTTTTCATTTAATAACTCAACTATTTTTTTACGATTATCAGTTTTATTATTCTTATATACTTTAATATAATATTTATCATTGCCATCATAAAAAAAAGTTTCAGAGTTAATATCATATATTTTAGTTGGATATAAATTATAAAAATAGTTAATCATTTTTTTCATAGTAAATTATATGCATTAAAAGAAAAACTAGTTATTTTTTAAAACTAGTTTTGTATCATCTTTACTTTTAGAAGTTCCTCCATCATTAGACGACTTTGATTCTAATCCTTTTTTATATCCTTCAGCATAAGCGTTTTTAATTTCATTTTGAGCAGTTATTCTTAATTCTTCAAGCATTTTTTCAGCAGATTCAGCTCTTGCATTAGCTATCTTAATTTCTTTTACTGCCCTATTAACCATAACATTAATATTTGTTATGTTCTCTTTACAACTATCAGATATTGTATTCATTTATTACAATCCAACTGCTAAAGGCACTTCTGTTTGTGGTTCAGCATTATTAACTGCTGGTATTGGATTAGCAAAATTCAATATATTGTTGTTTACACTAGACTCAATCTTTTCCATTCCATCTTTTACTGCATCCTTTATGGCAGTTGTTTCTTCTGCTGATGAAGAATTGGATAAAGAAAATTGAGTTTCAAGTGATTTAAACTCTTCTTCAACTACACTTAGTATTCTCGCTTTCGCCTCACTTATTGCTTTATTAAAATCTATGTTATTATTTTCTTTAACTTCTGCTTGAATAGGTTCTACTACAGGTTCTTGTACTGTTGGCGCAGGTTCTAAAGTTGAAGGTTCTTGCACTGTTGCTTGAACAGGTTCGAGTTCTTGTAATGGTGCAGGTTCAGGCATAACTGGTAACTCACTTGGAGTTGGTTCTGCTGCTGGTGCAGGTTCTAAAGTTGAAGGTTCTTGCACTGTTGCTTGAACAGGTTCGGTTTCTTGTAACAATGGAACTTCAGGCATAACTGGTAACTCACTTGGAGTTGGTTCTGCTGCTGGTGCAGGTTCTAAAGTTGATGGCTCTTGCACTTCTGCTTGAACAGGTTCAGTTTCTTGTAACAATGGAACTTCAGGCATTAATGGTAACTCACTTGGAGTTGGTTCTGCTGCTGGTGCAGGTTCTAAAGTTGATGGC
>CAYVZW010000064.1:2508-5783 GCA_964456325.1 uncultured Clostridium sp.
TGGTAACTCACTTGGAGTTGGTTCTGCTGCTGGTGCAGGTTCTAAAGTTGATGGCTCTTGCACTTCTGCTTGAACAGGTTCAGTTTCTTGTAACAATGGAACTTCAGGCATAACTGGTAACTCGCTTGGAGTTGGTTCTACCACTGCTGTAGGTTCTTGTTGTGTATTATTAACAAATAGACCCTCATCTATTCCTGTTGGTGGCATTGCCTGAACAGGTTCCATTTGAGGTATATCTATTTTAATTTCATTTTGAACTGGAGTTACTTCCGTTGCTCCAACGTTATTTGATTCATTAATTAAAGGCATTTCTGTACTAAATTTATCTTTTTCAAGTTCAACCGAAGCATTTAATGGCTCAGGTTCTGGGAATTGTTGTTGTGGTTGTAAATTAATACCATTGCTTGCTAAAGCTTCACCAACAAAACCTGGAACACTAGTTACATCCATTGGTTTATCAAGTTCTGCTATTTGTCCATTAACTTCCACAGGAGTTGTCTCTGCTTGAGGAATAGTACTTTGAATAGATGTTGGGACATTAAGTGGTTGGACTTGTGCTTGAGGCACAGCTGGGGTCTCTAAAACTGAAGTACTAGTAGAAACAACTGTTTCTTGCTTATCTATAGCTCCTCTTTTAGTTAAAACTTCTTTTGAAGAATCACCCACACCAACTGATTTTCCCAATATATTTTGATCACTATTTTCTATCTTACTCGTAAGTAAAGAATATTCTATAGCACACAAATCTTCCTTCATAGGAATACTTGACATATTAACATTCATTTTGTCCACCTAACTTTCTACAATTGCTTTCATTGCTTCTTTTACTTTTTGCCATATAGCATCATCTTCTATTCCAACTAACTTATATACTCCAGGAGCTTTTTCAACAACCTCTGAAACATATATTTTACTCATTCCTTCACCTGCTGATTCCCCTTTAGAAAGTATTACAAAGTTCTTGTTAATTGATTTAATTTTAAATGAATTAACTAATTCAACTTCTTCCATCGTACCATCCATATTTTGCACAGAAATTTTATTCATACCTTTTATTCCTCTCTATCTTTATTTAATTTTAACACAAAAAAAAAATAATATCAATTATTTTACAGTTTTTTTGATATTATCTTCATCTTTTTTTACTTTTTCTAATACAAAGTATTTGCAGCCATATGCACAATTTTCTTTAATATACTTTTCTAAATTACTAAAGTCATTCATTTTATTATATGTTCTATTACTTTTCTTATTAAATCCTTTTAATCTTAACTTTGAATAAGCAATATCCCCTACTATATAATCATACACTTCAAAAAATGGTGTATATCTATTCATAAATTCTTCTTTATCGAATCCTTCTTTAACATCAGTTATTAATTTATATTTGTTATTCTCAACTTCTATTATCATTTTTGCTCCTATAAGTATTTTATCACTTAAGAAGTATTAAAACAATAATTAATTGCTTTTTATAGGTGAAGAATTAGTAATTACTCCTCCATAATATGTAGGTACTTTTCCTTCTATAACATTAGATGAAATTAATATTTTCTTGTCTACTGACACTTTATTAGAAATAAATGGAAATAACACATTTACATTTAAATGAATATTTAAAGATACTTCAATCAATGAATTATTAATGCCATAAGGAGTTACTTTAGTATCTACAAAAGTATCCACGCTTCCAGTATATGATACTTTATAAGGAATATTATGACCTAAATTATTTAATATTGGTGTATTATAAATTACATTATATTTTACATAAAAAATTGAGTTACTATTCTCTAACTCACTTATACTATTCAGTATATCATTTGAAACATCATAAAGGATTTTATTGAGTTTCTCAGTATCATATTTAATATTTATAATTTCATCATTACTATTTTTTTCAATTAACATTACATCAATATCTTTACTATATATCTCATTATATATAGATTTATTTATTATTTTAGTAGATATATTTATTGAATTATTTTCTGCATACTGATAGAGAAAATCTATACTATTATTGCTGAATCTTTTTAAAAGAAAAAAAGTAATAACTAATATACATATAACAATTATAAATATTTGTAAACGTAATGAAATATTTATTCTTTTTTTAAGCCTCATTCTTCTCATAATATATTATATAAAAAAAGAAGCATTACATGCTTCAAAACCATTTTAAATCTAATACATAATTTAATACTATTACTGCTGTAGCTATTAAAACAAGTATAATCATTACTATAGCGAACTTAGCATAAAATTCACCTTTTTTACTTCCCTCTTCTTCATTATCTTCATCACTATCAAAATCTGTTTTACTAAATGATAATGAATTTGTAAAAAATGATTTATCAATATTAGACATCTTTTCAGTATTTTCAGTAGGCACATCTATTTTTTCAATAATAGGTTCATCCCCACCACTCTGAACTTTTAGTTTTTCTTTTTCTAAAAGTAAGTCTTGAGTTAAATCATCAAGTGGTCTTCTTAATTCATCTAATTGCCTAGTCATTTCATCAAGTTCTTTGCTAATGTTCTCTTTATTTATTTCATCAGTTATTGGAGCCATAACAACAGTATTTTCATTATCTGACATTAAATCACTAAACAAGTCTTCCTTCTTTGATACTTTTGTTTTAGAAATATCATTTATTAAGTCAACAATAGTTTTCTCCTGTGTATTTAATTCATTTATTGGTTCAGTAATATCAGGATCTTTTTCTTCATGTTCTGTTGCTAATTTAATCTTTCTTAAAATATCATATTCTTTATCATTAAATTTTCTATATCTTATATTTTCATAGTCAGTCTCTTTAGATTCTTTAGCATGTTCAAGAACTGAGTTAATATCATAATCTTTTGGTTCTTGTCTTTCTACTTGAGTACTTTTTTCTTCAGGTAAATCTAAAGTCACTCTACTTTTTCTTTCATTTTCTTCTTCATTCTTTGCATAAATATATTTTTTAATTTTTTCTATATCAATTTGTTTTGGTGCTTCGGAAATAACACTAACATTATTGTTAGTTTTAACTCTTGATAAATCTCCTAAATCTAAAGAAGAATAGACTTCAGAATTTCTTTTAGTTCTACTCATAATTACATTAGAATTTTCATATTTTGTCATTCTTGAATCCATATCATTCACCAATATAATAATACCACAAATACAATACTAAAATCAATTACTTAATAATTCGAACTAACTAATAGTCATATTTGTTATTGTTAGCCTAGCTAAGAAAGGGCACAAGCTCATATTATAGAACTAT
>CAYVZW010000065.1:0-5765 GCA_964456325.1 uncultured Clostridium sp.
TATCAAGTTACACATCATATATAGCAGATACACCATATTGTAATGATAGAAGTATAGGAGCAAGTGGAACTGTTGGTAGCATAGTATATACTTCTGATGGATTTGGAACAAGTAACACATTGTATGGATCTACAAGAAGATTGGCAACAGGAGGCTCAACTGGAACAACATGGAGTGGTACAAATGCAAGTCCACAATATAAATGCCCACAAGAAAATGATAAATTCACAGTTTCAAATACTAATGGTAATGGTTCACTGACTTACTCAATAGGACTTCTAACAGCAGATGAGGTAGCATATGCAGGAGGCGTGTATGCCACTACTAATAGTACATATTATTTATATACAAGTAAAAACTATTGGACAATGAGTCCCGTCAGCTTCGACTCTGGTTATTCCTACGCGTTTTATGTGCACTCGGCTGGGTTCCTGGACTACTACTTTGTGAACGTTTCTTATCGTGTCGCCCCGGCAGTTTCCTTGACCTCTGGCACTTTAGTGCAAAGTGGAACTGGAGCATACAATTCACCTTATGTGGTGAACTAAATAAAGGTGTCTGCTTGACTTTTTGAAAACCCTTTCAAAAAGTCCACGAACTTGTTCGTGCAAAGCAAGTAGTTAATACCAACAATTGCTTTGAAGTTTAAGATATAGGGTTAAACTAATTGAGACCTATTCAACTTCAATTTTAGTAATACTAACGGGTTTAATGTGAATAAGGCAGTGAACCTGAACAATGTAAGCATTTCTAAAAGAATGTAACAATTTTCATTTGACATAGGGACAGTTATGCTATAAAATATAAATATAATAGGAGTTGAAAAGAATGAAAAAAATTAAAGAATCTGATAAGAAGATATTAATAGTAGATGTAATACTCTATATAATTTATATAGTGATTGGGTATTTATTACTTAAATATCCTGAAATAGAGGTACTTGAACCTATAAAGTATGCTCCATATTTATTCTTTGCATTTGGCTTCTTTAGTTTAGTAGCATACTTTATTAATAGAAGAAAGAATGACTATGAATTCTTATTATTAGGACTTATTAATATAGTTTGTGCATCTATGGTATTATTTTATTCATATTATGGAAATACTGGTTTTATACTAGGCAATGCAATATTAATATACTCTATAGCTATGGTTTTAAATAAAGGATGGCATACTATTAAGTTATCCAGGGATAATGATATATATATGTTTCCTAAGTTCGCTATTACAATATTATTAACATTACTTGGACTTCTTGTTATAACTAATTTGTATAGAGAAACAACAATGCAAACATTAATAATTGGATACTACTTCTTATGTTTTGGTGTATTATCTCTTTTAGAGCCTATTATGATACTTATAATTAAATACACTAAATTAAATGGATATCTTACATCTCTTGTTGAAGAAAATGTCAAAAAAGAATATTTGATAATTAAAGAGGTTAAGAGTGAACCGCTAAAAGTAAAAGATAAGAAAGTTAGTATTCCCGCTCCTGAAAAGGTTAAAGAAGTCAAAAATATTGAAGTTAAAACTGTTAAAAAAGTTAATACAACTAAAAAAAAGAATGTTATTAAGCAACCAGCTAATAATAAAAATAAGAATAAAGCTAAATAATTTATTCTTTTTGATTTGAAAGGGAAATTTATGAAAAAAAATATTTGGTTTAAAAGATTTATTACATTTATGTTATTTATAATATTCGGGGCATTATTATATATTGAGTTCTTGCTATTTTTAGGTGTTTTATTAACAACTGATATAAGTAACACGATGTCTATATTATTATTTATTGTTTGTTTACTTACATATCCATTAGTTGGATTGTTTATGAGTTTTCTTGTTAATAAGATGTTTGATAAAGATATTCCTCTTAATACATTTATATCATATGCTCCAGTTGCGATATCTTGTTTAGTATTATTTTTAATAACTGAGTTTGTTACAGCTGATATTGGAGCATTTAATCTTATTTATCTTGGAGGGATTACGAGCCTTATAGTATATGGATTTACTAATTTAATAAACTTTATTAAAGAGAAAATCAGAAATAAAAAATCATTAAAAAAATAATTAATCATATACATTACTAGAGGTGAAAATAATATGGATATTATTAAAGTATCTAGTAAGAGTATTTCTCAAAAAGTCGCGGGAAGTATAGCTAATTCATTTAGAGAAGGAAGCAATGGCGTTGAAGTACAAACAGTAGGAGCAGGAGCTGTAAATCAAGCAGTTAAGGCAATATCAATCGCAAGAGGATATTTAGCTCCACTTGGACTCAATCTCATATGTACACCAGCATTCTATGATGTTGTAATAGATGGAAAAGAGAAAACTGCGATTAAGATGATTGTAGAGACTAGATAGTCTCTTTTTTTTACAGTTAGTCTGTAAAATTCAACATGATAAAAAAGAATTAAGTTGAAATATGATAACATTATAAAGTTTTATTTGTTGAGAAAAAGGAGCTTGTAATGGTAGTATTTATTTTTTTTGCACTTGTGCTGTATTTCTTTATAATGTTTATTTTTAAAATTAAGAAAGATAAAAACTATGCATTTTTGGCAAGTATAGCATGTAGTATCTTATTAATTTTTACGTATATATTTAATATGGGATGGATACGTTTAATGTATATTTTTTTATTTCTTGCTCATATTATATTATTTAGTATTAGCTCAATAAAAATGTCAAAATGTCTTTTACATAAAAATGATACATTATTATTAATAATTCTTTATTGTGTTTCTCTAATTGCATCTCTTTCTTTGCCTGATCAAGGAGATATAGGTGCATCGTATGCGTTTATGGGACTTGTTAGTCCTGCAGATTATAATATGATTTTTCCAATTTCTTTATATGTTGTGAGCACAGTATTATCTCTATATCTTTTAGGAAAATCCATTAGTGAAAAGCATGAAATTAATTTATAAATTGAAAAAGAAATTAGAGAAAATAGCAATGTAATTCTTGAAACAAAGCAAAAGGACAAAAAAGACAAATCATTTTTGTTTAAAATCATTATTTTTCCTATTATTATAATATTATTATATTTAGTAGGTGCTAGAGCTGTAGCTATCATTGCCTACACTTTATATATAATACTTTTTAGTATTAACAAAAATGATTATGAACACATTAAAGTTGTTAAAATAATATATATAATTAGTGTTATATTGTTTATTATATATGTTTTATGGATATTCGATATTATTCCATCACTTATTACTTTATTTGAAGATATATTTGATTATATAGCAAGTTTATTTAAATAATTTTCTTTATATCAAACTCATTACATGTTTGTAGAGACTAAATAGTCTCTTTTCTTTTACAATAATACTGTAAAAATAATTTTTAAATTAAACAATATAATTAAGATATGATAATATAATAGTGCATATAAAAATATAGCAAAAAGAATAAAAATAGTGTATACTATTTATAGTAAGTTGGAGGTGTATATGGTTACAACCGTAAAAGATATATTAGTAGATATTCTAGATGTATGTATATTGTGGTATATATTTTATCAAATATTAAAATATTCTAGAAATAATTTTAAATTAACTTTAATATTTAAAGGGATAATTATAATTTGGTTATTAAAAATGTTATGTGATTGGTTAGATATAAGTGCAGTAGGTGCATTCTTAGAATACATAATTAGCTGGGGACCTTTAGCATTGATTGTAATATTCCAACCTGAAATTAGATCGGTTCTTGAAAGTATAGGTAGAACTCAACTCTTAGGAAGACATAAAACTCTTACAGTTGATGAAAGAGAAAAAATTGTATATGAAATATGTAATGCAATAGATTATTTAAAGAAAAATAGAATAGGTGCATTAATTGTAATAGAAAGAGACTATAGTTTAGCACAATATATAGAACCGGCTAATAAACTATATGCCGATATTAGTAGTGAACTATTAATATCAATCTTCTTCCCTAATAATCCACTTCATGATGGAGGTGTTATTATAGAAGGAGATAAGATAACTTGTGCAGGAAGTGTATTCCCTACAAGTAATAATCAAAATATATCTAAAAGATTAGGTACTCGTCATAGAGCTGCCTTAGGAATAAGTGAAATAACAGATGCAATAGCAGTAACAGTAAGTGAAGAAACTGGAAGAATCTCTATTGCTGTACAAAGTGAATTAAATTACAATTTATCACTTGAAGATGCTAGAATGATGCTTTTAGAAGAATTACAACCAAAGAAAGAAACTTTCTATGAAGCAGATGATGTTAGTGAAAGTGAGGTATCAAATGAAGAAGATTCTAAATAGTATACTTAAATTCTTTAAAATGATATTTAGAGGTATTTATAAAGTGATTGATACAATAATAATTACCCCACTATCAAAGTTAGCATACTTTATAACAGACAAGTTAAGTGGAAAAGGTGGAGGTTTTGATAAATTCATTAATAATCCAAATACACTTATATTTGTTTCTCTTATATGCGCATTTGGAGCATTCTATGCAATAGATAAGAAAGTTATAAACTTAGTAGAAACTGAAGCAATAGTATTAACTAATCAAGAAGTAACAGCTGAATATAATGAAGAAGCATATGTTGTCGAAGGAATTCCTGAAACAGCAGATATAGTTTTAATCGGAAGAAAGACTGATTTATATTTAGCAGAACAATTAGGAGATAATAAACTTACATTAGATTTAACCGGGTTAGGTGAAGGAACACATAAAGTAAAATTAAAATATAATAAAACCATAAATTCGCTTGAAGCAAAGTTAGATCCATCAACTGTAACAGTTGTTATTTATCCTAAAGTAAGTGAATCTAGAACATTAACAACAGATATACTAAATACAGATAAATTAAAAGATACATTAGTAATTAGTTCAGTAACTCTTGATAAAGATGAAGTGATTATTAAATCATACAAAGAAAAACTTGAAAAAGTTGCAAGTGTTAAAGCAATTGTTGATGTAAATGCACTAAGTACAAATTCAGCTGGAGTATATAAACTAGATAATGTTAAATTAGTGGCATATGATGAAAAAGGAACTGAAATCAATGACATTGAAATAGTTCCTGGAACTGTAACAGCTTCAGTAACAGTAACTTCGCCAAGCAAAGTTGTTCCAGTAACAATAGTTCCAGTTGGAGAGGTTGCTAGTGGAAGTGCAATAAGTTCAATAACTTCAAGTGTTAACAAGATTACAATATATGGAGAAGATTCAATATTAAATAGTATTGAAGAGATAAGAATTGAAATAGATGTTAATGGTTTAAGCCAAGATAAGACATATCAAGAAAACATTACAAAACCAACTGGAATAAGATCTATGTCTGACTCTATAGCAACAATAAAGGTTAAAATGGAAACAGAAACATCAAAAGAGTTTACTGGTATCCCATTACAATTTGAAAATTTAGATACTACAAAATATAAGGCACTCGCAAGTTCAGCATCTGATACTAAAGTTAATGTTACTGTAAAAGGTGTATCTACAGTATTAGAAAAATTAACTAATGATGATATTAAGGCTTATGTTGATTTATCTGATTTAACTGCTGGTACATTTGAAGTACCAATAGAAGTAACAGGTAGTGATCTTAAATTAACATATTCATCTAGAACTACTAAGATAACAGTTATTATTACAGAAAAATAAGTGTAAATCATATTGTATAGTAAAGACACATTAATGTGTCTTTTTTAATGAAAAAGAAAAGTTTTTTAAAAAGTTTTGAAAATTTGAAGTGTTTTTAAAAGTTATCGCTA
>CAYVZW010000066.1:0-5729 GCA_964456325.1 uncultured Clostridium sp.
AATATTTAGATAAAGTAATGTTTATTATGATTTTAATAAATAGTTATAGTATAATAAGAATGTTAGGAAGTGGAATTAATGATAGGAAATGATTGGGATCAATTGTTAGATGGAGTTTGGAAAAGTGAAGGATTTAATAAATTCATGAATAATGTTAATAAAGAGTATGAAACGTATACATGTTTTCCGAAATATGAAGATATATTTAATGCACTTAAATTGACATCATATAAAGACACTAAGATAGTTATATTAGGACAAGATCCATATCATGGAGTGGCAGAAGCACATGGATTATCATTTAGTGTGCAAAAAGGGACAAAGTGTCCGCCCAGTTTACAAAATATATATAAAGAATTATATAATGATTTAGGTATAGATAATGGAAATATAGGTGATTTAACACCTTGGGCTAGAGAAGGAGTATTACTTTTAAATAGTGTTCTTACTGTTAGAAAAGACTCTCCTGCTTCTCATAAAGATTTGGGATGGCAACTACTCACAGACTATATAATTAAATTATTAAATATGAAAGAAACTCCAGTAGTATTTATACTGTGGGGCAGCTTTGCTAAAAGTAAAAAAGAGTTTATTACAAATAAAAAACACTTTATAATAGAAAGTGTTCATCCAAGTCCATTTTCTGCTAGAAATGGATTCTTTGGAAGTAAACCATTTTCAAGAGCTAATGCTTTTTTAAAGAAAAATAATATAAAAGAAGTTAACTTTAAACTAAGTTAACTTTCTTTTTCAATTTCTTTACCTTCAAATAAAAGTTTTAATTTATATCTCTTTAATTTAGATATTACATTATAAGGAAATTTCTTTAACAAATTATTATATATCATTGTGTATTTATTATAATACGTTCTAAGCGATATAATATGAAGTTCATTTTCATCATAGTCATTTATTATTTCTTTAAAAGTCCTTAGGCTCTTTGATTTAGGATTATCTTCTTTAATATCCAATATTTCTTCATAGCATTTATTTAATTTCTTCTCATTTTTAAAATAATTTGAACTATCTAATTTAAGTTTTCTAAATTCATCAAAGGTTTTACTTTCAATTTTAAGCTTATTTTCAACTAAATTAATTGCTCTTATAATTATATTATACTTATCTTTAATTCTTTCAAAACAAGTCTTTTCAGTATCTTCAATTCTCTTTAATAAGTCTTTTATCTTGTCATTATATGTTTTAAATACTATATATAATGCAACTATTAAGAATATTACTATAGATAATATAAGAATTATAATGTTCAATTTAGTCATTTTTATGCTCCTTGTAAATATTATATCAAAAGTATGAACTATTTTAAAGAAAAATTACTTCGCATAAGTAATTTTCTCATTAAATTCTACATAATCTAGATAAATCAATAGTATTAAGTAACTATTTCCTGATTCTTTGTCTGTTATGATTAAATTATCTCTACCAGCATGTTCTATTACACCTGAAAATATTTTATCTTTCCATTCATTTGAATCTGGGAAAGATACATATGCTTTTACATTTTTGCCGATATTGTTCCTTAATATATTTTCTATGTAACTTTGTTCCATTGGGTAATTCTTAACATATTCATTATAATTATCTGGTATTGTTTCTCTATTAATGTCATTTATAAAAACTGGTGTTTGATAATAACTACCATTCATGCATATCAACTCCTAATGTATTAGATGAAAAAAACAATTTATTGTTAATAAAAAATATAGTATAATGAATTAGGAGGATAGTTATGAAAATACCAGTAGGATTATCAAATCATCATGTTCATGTAACACGTGAAGTAGGTGAAATATTATTCGGAAAAGGTCATGAACTTACTTGTAAAAGAGAATTAAAACAAATAGGGGAATTTGCTTGTGAAGAAGTAGTTGATGTAATTATTAATGGAAAGACTCTTGAACATGTAAGACTTATAGGCCCTTATAGAAAATATACACAAGTGGAATTATTAGATAGAGATTGTGATATGTTAGGAGCAGAACATATTAGAAGAAATAGTGGAAATATTGAAGGCACTATTGCATTTGAATTAGTTGGAAGCAATGGAAAGTATTCTTCTACATATGGAGCTTTTGTAGCAAATAATCATGTTCATTTAAGTGAAAGTGAAGCAAAAGAAATGAATTTAAAAGCGGGAGAAATAGTTGAAGTTGCTACTAGTAATGGGGATGTTATTGACAATGTATTTATAAAATCTGATCCAAGTTGTAGTGTTGAATTTCATTTAAATAAAGATGAAGGAGAAGCACTTGGAATAGCGCTTGGTGATGAAGTTACAATATTTAGTAAACATATAAATAAAAAATAAAAACAATAGTTTTTTATTTGCAGGAATGGCGAAATTGGTAGACGCGTATGCTTCAGAAGCATATGGTATTATTACTCATAAGGGTTCAAGTCCCTTTTCCTGCACCAATTGTTTAAAAAGTTTATAAATATAATTAAGGAGTATAGTTTAATGAATAAAGATGATTACAAAAAAGTAGTAAATAAAAAGTTACATCATAATTCTAAAAATATTATGTTAAAACAAATAGACAATTATTATGAAGCAAAAAAATATATACTTCCAAAACATGTGTATTCTATTGGCGATTATGTAAGGTTACCTAAACGAACTTTATTGCATGGGACATATAAAAATATTGATGGGTTAAAGGATATTTTGAATGATGGTTTAATATCAAGTTGGTTTATAGATGGAAGATTATCAAAGTATCCTAGTTCTGTTGGGGTATGGAATTTAAAGAATGACTATTTACTAAAAGATTACATTAATTTTTATTCTGGCGGTACAATTATGTTTAGTGGAATTTATAATAATGGAAGAGATATTCAAAAAAATAAAACCTCGGTAATACCTTATGATGAACTATCAAATATTGTTAACATAACATATAAAGTTGATTGCCATATGTGGACTTTAGAGCAAACAAAAGAAGCAAGATTTATGCCAAGCTTAGTCCAAAATAGGGTTCAAATTGGAATAATATTCAATGGTAATAATAAACATATTAGAAAAATACTGAAATATGATATATTAAATCCACGTGTTATAAGTGATAAAAATGTAAAAGATTTTGTAAATCCTGATTATTATGAAAAATTTATAAAAAGTAGAAAAAATAAGGATGACTTCTTTACTGATCGAGAAAGTGCAGTTTTATTTGGTATTCCATCAAATTTAATAGAAGGAATACTAGTAGGTAGAAAGTATGAAAAAAATCAAAAAATCAAAAATGAAATTAAAAAACTGCTACCAAATTGTTATATTTGTAATCTGGATGGTAAAGTAATTGCAGTTTAAAACACTTTAAATAGGAATATGTTATAGCAATAAATAGTTGCGAAATTTATAAGATAGGAGGTTGAGATGAAACCAGGTGTTGGAGTAGGCGTAATGATTATTAAAGATAATAAGATATTGTTAGGATTAAGAAATCCAAATAAAGAAAAAGCTTCAAGTGAATTAAATGGTCAAGGAACATGGACTATGCCGGGTGGTAAAGTTGAATACATGGAAAAACTTATTGATGCTGCTGTAAGGGAATTGAAAGAAGAAACGGACTTGAATGCAAAGAGTTTAGAACTATTTAGCATTTCAGATGATATGACTGATACTGCACATTATGTTACAGTAGGTTTTATTGTTAGAGATTATGATGGAGAAGTAAAAACAATGGAACCTGAAACTATCATGGAATGGAAATGGTTCGATTTAAATGAATTGCCATCAAAAATATATAAACCAAGTCAAATATGTATTGAAAGATATAAAGAAAATAAAATTTATGAATAGAATAAAAGAGAAGAGGTATAATGAGAATAGGAATAGATATTGATGATACATTAACAGAAACATCTGAAGTTATGGAAAGAGTTGCTTTAAAACATGATGAAGAATATAACAATAAATTAGCAAGTAATATCCCTAATTTATTAAGAGGTGTCCTTGAAGAAGAGGAAGTTATAGATTTCTTTAAGAATCATTCTAAAGAAGTATGTGGTCAAGCTAAAGTAAAAGATGATGCTAAAAAGATAATTGATATATTATTAGAAGAAGGTCATGAAATAATATTTATAACAGCAAGATCTGATGATTACTTTGACAATTCATATGAATTTACTGAAAAATATTTGAAAGATAATAATGTCAATTATACTGAATTAATAACTGGACATGAGTATAAACTTGACATATGTAAAGAAAAAGATATTGATGTGTTCTTTGATGATGCATATGATACAGTAAAGACACTATATGATGAAGGTATTGACGCAGTATTATTTACAAGTAGAAATAATGTATATTTATGCACTAGTTTAAATAGAGTAAACGACTGGAAAGAGTTATATCAGTATATATGCAACAAATAGATTATGTTGCTTTTTTGTTGACTTTTTGAAAATTTGGTATATAATATTCTTTACATCAATGAGGTACATTATAAGGACATTGTGTTCATAAAAGGGAGACAGTATAAAATGAGCGATAGTAAAGCCATTAAAGATACTCTAGATAGGCTTTTAATAGATAATGATTCAGTTTTTATAGTACCACATAACAATCCTGATTTTGATGCTATAAGTGCTGCAATTGGAATGGCATTAATTTGTAAAAAGAAAAAGAAAAGAACGTTTATAGTAATAAATGATGATTACGAAAAATTACAATTAGAAATAGAAAAAGAATTAGATGAAGTAAGAGGAAAGTTTGATATTATAACTGCAGGAGAAGTACCTGAACTAGTTAATGATAAAAGTCTTATGATAGCGGTTGATGTTAATAAGGCTAATTTAGTATCTACAAAACCTTATTTAGATAGTTTTCATGATATATTAATTATAGATCATCATAAAACAGATGAGAATACTATTAAAACTCCAAATACATTTATAGAATCTAAAGTTACAAGTACAAGTGAAAAAGTTGCTGATTTAATATTTCAATATGGAATTAAATTAACACCTGATTATGCTAATTATTTATTAGCTGGAATGATGCTTGATTCAAATGGACTTAAGAATAATGTTAGTGATGATACTTATTTTATTGCTGGGAAACTTAAGAAAAGTGGAGCTGACCCTTCAATTGCAAATAATATGTTTTTAGAAGATTTTGAAAGAGATAGAGCTATACAAAGATTAGTAGACAATACTGATTTTTTAACATATTCATTCGCTATAGCATGTGATAAAGAAAATAGTGGGCGAATATATCAAATCGAAGATATTGCTAAAGCAGCTGATTATTTATTAAAGTATAAAGTGAATGCTACATTTGCAATGGCTCATATAGATGATGATACAATATCAATAAGCGCAAGAAGTAAGGGTATTGTTGATGTTGCTTCAATTATGAAATTATTTGGTGGTGGAGGAAATGAACATTCTGCTGCTGCCAGAGTAAAGGGAGTAAGTATAAACGAATTAAAGATGAAATTATCTCAAATTCTTGTACCAACTAGTTTACTATCAAATAAAGGACTTGATAACGGAATATTCAGTATTAAAGATACTAATGTTAGTGAACAAAATGAAAAGAAAGAAGATAATATTCAACCTAAATTAATACCTTTAGTGTAAAAGTTTAAAATCGTTGTTGACAACAAATCAATTTTCATTATATAATTAATTTAGCGTAGAGATACGCTGTGAAGTACTTCTACGAATAATAATGGAAGTATTTCAACCAAAACCCCCTGAAGAGA
>CAYVZW010000067.1:0-5729 GCA_964456325.1 uncultured Clostridium sp.
CCCTATTATGGTTATAGTAGTGGCTGCAACCGCAATTAGCTCTGTGTTCTTTGTGTACTATGACTTTCAATCATTTATTAGATTATATAGATATTCATTAATGATACTTGCTTCATTTTTCGGAATAATTGGTATATTATTTGGATTTATTATTATTGTTACTAATCTCTGTAATATTAAATCATTTGGTAAACCATTCTTACAACCATTTAGTCCAATACTTGGAATTAAATCTAAAAAGAAATTAGTTAAAAGTGGATTAATGCTCCAAAACTATGATAAGGCTTAATATGAAAAAAATAATATTAATTATATTTATATTGCTTCTTTATGGATGTAGCGATTATACTGAAATAAATGATTTAGCAGTAGTTACTGGAATCTCAATTGACTATAAAGATGAAGAGTTTAATGTTTCAGTTCAAATAATACTTGACTCAAAAGAAAGTAAAATTGGTGTATATAGTGCAAAGTCAAAAACCATTGAAGGCTCTTTAGCAGAAATATCAAAACTATGTAATAAAGAATTATTTTTTTCAAACTTAAAAGTATTAATAGTTTCTAATAATGTACTTGAAAACAATATTAATTATTATGATTATTTTTTAAGAGAATCAGAATCAAAAATGAATTACTATGTTTATGCAGTAGATGATGAAATATATGATGACTTATTAAATGTAAATAATGATAAAGAAGGATCTTCATTATATTTAGAAAAGTTAATGAAATTTAATGAAAGAGTATTTTCTTCCAGTACACCTTTAAACTTTGCTAAATTGCTTCAAAACTTACTTGAATACGGAATTAATCCAGTATATCCAAGTATAACAATAAAAGATAATAATGGTGAAAATGTATTATATTTAGATAAATTAATAACATTTAATAACGATAATAAAATGACTGAATTAAACGATAATGAAGCTATTATCTATAATATTTTAACTAATAATACAAATACAACTGTAATAAATGTTAATTGTAATAATGATGATTACTTTGCATTAATTTTAGAAGATGTATCTACTAGTTATGACTTTAAAAATAAGACATTTACTTACAATATAGAAGCGACATCTAAAATAAACACTTATCATTGTGATTATAAATTAACTGATGATGAAACTATTCCAAAATTAGAAAAGTTAGCTCAAAAGTATATAAATAATGAAGCCAATAATTTATTAGAATTAGTTAAAAAGAATGAAAATGATTTTTTAGGAATTGGAAATTATATATACAAACACAATACTAAATTCTTTGATTTTAAAAATAAAGATTGGGATAAATATATAAAAAATATAGATGTTAAAGTAAAAAGCAACATAAAAATAGTATCTACAGGGGAAGCAAAAAAATCTTTAGGAGATAAATATGGAAAAAATAAATAGTTTTTCATTATGTTCAATAGTCATTGGTTTAAGTGGCGCTGCTTATTGGGGAATATTAAGTACTTTTGTTCTTGAAACATCTAAAAATGATACTTTTATTTCTTTAATAATTGGTTTTATACTTAGTTTAATAATATCTAAATTATTTGTTAATTTCTTTAATAAAAAAACTGATTTAACTATCATTGGTAAAAATAAACTTGTTTATGGAAAGTTTTCATATGTAATAAACATTATATTTATTGCAGTTTCTTTATCTTTATATATATTTCAAACATATAGACTTACCTCTTTTTTATCAAGTCAATATCTTATTAATACTCCTAAAATATTTTTACACTTGTTAATTATTTTAACGACTTTTTATATTGCTAACAAAGACATTGAAACAATAACAAGAGTATCAATTATATCATTGTTTCTTGCTATAGTTATTTATATGTTTGATGCGTTTAGTTTAGTAGGATATGTTAAAATTGATAACTACTTACCTATTTTAAATACAAGTTATAAGAATATTTTATCTTCATCAATAGTATTCGCAGCATATTTTTCTGGTCCATCGCTTTATATAAACTCTATTAAGAAAGATCAAATAACTGATAAGGAAAAATTCAACAAAGTTTTTTATGCATTATTTACTCTATCATTTATTCTACTACTTTTAGCAACTTTAATTACAGTTGGTAACTATGGTATAGAATTAACTAATATGTTTGATTATCCATTATATACTGTTCTTAAAAAAATAAATATACTTTCATTTATTGATTCAGTTGAGAACATAAGTATTATGCTATGGATACTTTATATTATTAATTCTTCTAATATGATTCTTTATTCAGCCATTAATTCAGTTAAAGAAACATTTAATCTTAAAAACAATAAGTATTCAATCATTATTCTTTTACTTCTTTCAGTTTTAATACCTTATATCTTATTTATGAAGAATAACTTTGTTGAAACATTTGATTATATTATAGTTCCTTTCTCAACAATTGTTTTAGAAATAATTATTATATTTATCACTTCAATTTTAATCAAAAAAAAGATGTAACATCTGTTACACTTCTAAAATGAATCTATATTTACTTTTACTTTATTTCCACCATCATTATATGATTTAGCTTGAATTAATGTTTTAACTGCTGTAGCATTTTTGCCACCTTTTCCAATAATTCTACCCATATCAGATTCAGCAACCATTATTTCAATAGTAGTTCCTTCTTCTGTTGTGAATTCTTTAACTTTAACCATATCAGGTTCTTTAACTAATTTTTTAACAATTAGTTCTGCAAATTCTACTAAATTCATTATTTATTTTTTTTAGATTTATGGAATTCTTCCATAACACCTAATTCACTAAGTATATTTCTAGTTGTATTTGTAGGCTCTGCTCCTTTTCCTAACCACTCTAATGCTTTGTCTTTGTTAACATTATATTTAACTTCATCAAGTGGAGTGTATGTACCGATAGATTCAATTATATTACCGTTTCTTTTAGCTCTTGAATCAGATACTACTACACGATAATATGGTCTTTTTTTAGCCCCTATTCTTCTTAGTCTTAATTTAACTGCCATTTTCTTTTCCTCCTTGCTAACATAATATACAACATTTAGAATAAAATGTCAACCTTTTTTGGTTGACTATATAATATTTATATCAAAAGCATAATCATAACTAATTGCTTTGTAGTAATTTGTTTTTTTAAATGCTTCTTCGTTGTGAGAACAATCTACTATCTTCTTAGATGAATAATCATAAAAATATTTTTTTACATTGTTAATTATTTCTAACTCCGAATCATTAAATATAGATGAATTAAATTTTTCTTTTTCTGTAATTATGTGACATTCATAGTTAGCTTTATAATCGGTTTTCATGTCAATTGAGCCACCTTTGATTAACTCATTTATAATTTCTTCATAGTTATTCGGAACAGGTCCCAAATCTATCTTAGCATACTCTAACCCTGTAATTGATTTACCTGTTTTTTTATATGAAATAAAATCACAATAAAACATTTCTTTAAGTAATTTAGTTTTAAAGATTCCTTTATGAGATAATACTAAAATCATATTCTTTAATTTATCAAATGATAGATTTGTATAACCATTATATATACTAGGTTCAATTTTAATATTAAATTTATTATTACTTTGAAAAGAACTAATCTTACTTTCAATAGTATTATATTCTTTAGTAGTATATCTACTTTTATTAGAATCAACCATTAAAGTTATTACTTCAGGATTAGCTAAAAGCATTTTCATACTTATCAAGTATATGTCATTTGGAATAGATTTTCCTTTTTCATAACTTATTAATGTCTTTTTAGCACACCCAATTATTTTAGAAAATTGATCTATTGATAAGCCATAATTTTTTCTAAGTTCTATAATTTTATCTTTATCTATTCCTATCTTTTTAGTATACAATTCTATTCCCTTTATAGAAGCAATTTCATCTAATTCTTTATCATAAACTAAAGAATTACATTTTTTACAAAATCTTCTTTTTGAAACAAAAGAAATCTTCTCATTTTTAATAGAATATTCATGTTTATATTCTTTAATATAATTTTCCCCTGAACCACAATTATCACATCTCATTGTTAACTCCTTTATAATCTTTATGAAACGATACACAAACTGCAGACTCTTCACCATTAGTTTCAAGTTTTAATTTAATGTATGCTTTTATACCATTAATATCCTTTTTAAATATCAAAACATTATTCTTACATAAATAAAACGGGAGTGAATCTACAAAATAATAGTTACTATTAAGAAATAAAATATGTTCATTCCAAGCTTCTTCTACACTAATGCCTAGTTCCAATAAATCACTTAAATAATCTCTATCTTTTCTTATTAAGAATCTTCTTTTACCTAGTTTAATTAGTCTTTTCATTTTAGTTAATAATATAATGTCATCCCTATTCACCACTTCCCCCATTCATGTTCATTTCACAAATATGGTAACATATGTTACCATTACTGTCAATGCTTATTTCTAAATTTTTTGAATTATTTTTAAATGAATAGTATAATTATTACAGGTGATGAGTATGTTTAAATATACACTAGATAATAAAAGATATTATACATTAAACTATTATAATAGAATGAAATATAATTCTAAAGTTTTTAAGATATCATTAAATGCAGGTTTTAGTTGTCCTAATAAGAAAAATGGAAAAGGATGTATTTATTGTTACAATGGTAGCGGTGAAAATGATGATATGGATTTATTAAGTCAGTTTAATAAGAATAGAGAAATAATGAGTAGGAAATGGCCAAATAGTAAATATATTGCTTATTTTCAAGCTAATACTAATACTTATGCAGATGTTGAAACGTTGAAAAGTAAATTTGAGCCTATTTTAAAACTAAATAATGTTATTGGAATAAATATAGCTACTAGATGTGACTGCCTTCCAGATGATGTATTAGATTATTTAGAAGACTTGAATAAAAGAACCGATGCAGTAATAGAACTAGGGTTACAAACAATACATGAAAAAACATCACTGCTTATTAATAGAGGACACACTTTAAAACAATTTGAAAACGCTATCAATGAACTTAGAAAGAGAAACATTAATATTGTAGTTCATATAATAAATGGGCTTCCATACGAAACAAAAGAAATGATGTTAGAAACAATAAAATATATTAATGGTTTAGATATACAAGGTATTAAGATACACATGTTATTTATTTTAAAAGGTACTGAAATAGAAAAATTATATAATAAAGAACATTTTCATATATTAACTAAAGAAGAATACATAGACATAGTATGTGACCAAATAGAATTACTAAGAGAAGATATTGTTATTAACAGAATAACAGGGGATCCAACTAAAGAGTTATTAATAGAGCCACAATGGTTATTAAAGAAATTCTCAGTATTAGATGATATAGATAAAGAAATGGTAAGAAGAAACTCTTATCAAGGAATTAAAAATGATTTAAATTGATAAATCATCTTTTTACTTTAAAATTATAATTTTTAGAATATGGAATTACATTATCATTTTCTACAACAAATGGTTTTTTAGCTATTTCAAGCATTGGAATATCACTTGCTGAATCACTATATGATTCAATAATTTTAGCATTTGGAAATAATTCATACAGCCTTCTTACTTTTTCTTCTCTTTTACAATTCTTACCTATTATTCTACCATTATTATCAGTTCTAGTAGCAATTACATTTTTAATTCCTATTTTATTGCAAAATGGTTTTATCCATAATTCATAAGACGCACTTATTATCAAATCATTTTCTTTTTGATTTTCATAATACCATTTTTTAATTTTATTT
>CAYVZW010000068.1:0-5563 GCA_964456325.1 uncultured Clostridium sp.
AAGGTGTCTGCTTGACTTTTTGAAAACCCTTTCAAAAAGTCCACGAACTTGTTCGAGCAAAGCAAAAAGCTAATACCAAAATTGCTTTGAAGTTTAAGATATAGGAACAAACTGATATAGTGTTATATTTTACGAGTGAAACGAGTAAAATGAAAATATTTAAAATTATCAACTTTTAACTTTGACATATTTATCAGGTTTTATTTTAACATTTATAAGATAGAAATATCTTATTTTTTTGTTTACAATGAATTTACAAAAAAAGCGAACAATATTTGAAAAAGGTATTTACAAAGGAGTATTAATATAGTAATATAGTGGTAGGAAGTGAAACAAAGTGGAGAAAAGTGGGGTGTTATTATGTTGATGGGTGAATATCATCATAACATTGATGAAAAGAGTCGTCTAATTATTCCTTCTAAGTTTAGAAATGAACTAGGAAGTGAATTCATAATAACTAAAGGACTTGATAAATGTTTATTTGTTTATTCATTAGATGAATGGAACAAATTAATTAAACAAGTTGATACACTAAAATTCACTAAAAAAAATGTAAGAGCTTTTGAAAGAGCCTTCATTGGTGGAGCTTCTCAAAATGAATTCGATAAACAAGGTCGAATTAATATTACCTCACCGTTAGTTCATTACGCCAATATCCAAAAAGAATGTGTGATTATTGGCGTAAATGAACGACTTGAAATTTGGTCACTTGAAAACTTTGAAGCATTTATGAGCGAGCATGAAGAATCACTTGAAGAAATAACTGAAAACTTATTTGAAAGTGGTAATGATGAAGCATAAACCAGTAATGTTAGAAGAGGTAATTAAATATTTGAATGTAAAACCAGATGGTATTTACATAGATTGTACTCTAGGATATGGAGGACATTCAGGGGAAGTTTTAAAAGGATTGAGTGAGAAGGGGTTCCTATTCGCCTTTGATCAGGATATTGAAGCAATTCAGTATTCGGATCAAAAATTGTCTAAAATTTCTAATAATTACAAGATAATTAAAAGTAATTTTGTAAATATTAAGAATTATATAGATGGAAAAGTTGATGGAATTATGTTTGACCTTGGGGTAAGCAGTCCACAACTTGATGAAGATGAAAGGGGATTTAGTTTCCATAATGATGCTGAACTTGATATGAGAATGGATAAGGATAATGAGTTAACTGCTAAAAAAGTAGTTAATGAATACTCTTTATCTGAACTAACTAATATATTCTACAAGTATGGAGAAGAAAAATACTCCAAAAGTATAGCTTCAGCTATTATTAAAAATAGACCTATTAATACAACACTTGAATTATCAGAGGTTATTAAAAATAATGTGCCAATAAGTTATAGGAACAAGCATCATCCTGCTAGAAAGATATTTCAAGCAATTAGAATAGAAGTGAATAATGAATTAAATATAATAGAAAGTTCACTTAATGATGCATTTGACTTACTTAAAGTAGGTGGAAGATTATCAGTAATTACATTTCATTCACTTGAAGATAAAGAAGTTTCTAAAGTATTTAAAAAGTTATGTAATGATGATGTTAATTCATATAAGCTTCCAATAGTACCAGAAGGTATGAAAGCAAGAGCAAAAAGTATAATAAAAATGACTCCAACTGAAGAGGAACTAGAAGACAATAGTAGAAGTAGAAGCGCTAAGTTAAGAGTTATAGAAAGGATAAGATAAGATAATGAAAACAAGAACAAAATATGAAAAAGTATTATTTAGTTTAGCAATTGTTTTCTTTGTCTTGACAATATTATGTAAATCAGTTATGGGAGCATATGTTCAATCAAGTAATGCTGAAATACAAAGAATAAAGGATAAAATCGAAGGTCAACAAGACATTAACTTAAGTATGCAAATGAAAATAAATGAACTTGCATCTTTAGATAATGCTTTAGATGTTGCGGATGCCTATGGTTTAAGTTATAATAATAGTAATATTAGAGTAATTGGAGAGTAGGATTTTAAAATGAAAAAAACAAGAATAGTTAATATAAATGCAATTTTTATTATTATTGTTGTTTTTATTTTTGCTGTAATTATTTTTAAACTAACTATGATTGGACTTGGTACTGTTAAAGTTAAAGGTGTATCTCTTAGTAAATTTGCAAGTAGTAGAAACACTAAAAAAGAAGTTATTACTGCTCCTAGAGGAACAATATACTCAAGTGATAATGAAGTATTAGCAAAAGATGTTAATAGTTATACAGTAATAGCATATTTAGATTCTAGTAGGACAACGGATTCTAAGAACCCTCATCATGTAGTTGATAAAGAAATGACTGCTGAAAAACTTAGTCCACTTATTAATATGACTAAAGAAAAGATATTAGAGATACTTAATACTAAACTAAAAAGTTGTACTACAGAAAATGATTGTACTGAAACAATACCTTATCAAGTTGAATTAGGACCTGGTGGTAGAGGTATTACTGAACTTGTTAAGGATGAAATAGATGACTTAGGTTTACCTGGTATAGACTTTGTTTCTAGTACTAAAAGGTATTATCCTAATGGAGATTTTTTATCATACACTTTAGGTTATGCTAGAATGAGTGATAAAAATGCATTTGTTGGTGAAATGGGACTTGAATTATCACAAAATGATGAATTAACTGGAACTGAAGGAGAGAAAGAATATCAAGCTGATGTGTATGGTTATCAAATAACAAGTTCTCCAACTATTGAAGTTGATGCGATTAGTGGAAATGATATTTATCTTACAATTGATACAAATATTCAAATGTTCACAGAAGGAGCTATGACTAAGTTAGAAGAAGCTAATCCGGAGTGGGCTACTATATCAGTTTTAGATGCTAAAACAGGTGAAATATTAGGTGTAGCATCTTCTCCTAGTTTTAATAATAATACATTAGAAATTAAATCTTATTATGATCCATTTATATCATATGAGTATGAACCTGGTTCAGTAATGAAAATATTTAGTTTTATGGCTTCTATGGAAAATGGAATGTATGATGGAAGTGCTAAATACAAAAGTGGTTCATTAAAAGTAGATGATGTTACGATAAAAGATTGGAATAAATATGGGTGGGGAACTATTACATTTGATGAAGGATTTATGGGTTCATCTAATGTCGCAGCATCCTCTTTAGCATTATCTTTAGGAAGAGCAAAGTTAAAAGACTTTTATAATGCTTTAGGATTCGGTGAAGCAGTTGATATAGGACTTCCTAATCAAATGAGTGGTGTTATTAATTTTAAATATAATTCTGAAATTGCTTCTTCTTCATATGGTCAAGGAATAAGTGTTACTGCAATTCAAATGCTTGAAGCCCTTACAGTTCTTTCAAATGATGGAGTAATGATAAGACCATATATAATAAAGAAGATAGTTAATTCTTCTACTGGAGAAATAGTTAAAGAAAATAGTAGAACTGAAGTTAAGAAGGTTGCTAGTCATGAAACAGTTCAAAAGATGATATCTTTAATGAGAGGAGTAATTGATGGAAGTGCTTCAATGTCAACTGGTAAAAACTATTACTTACAAGGTTATGATCTTATAGGTAAAACAGGTACTGCTGAAATAGCATCTTCTTCAGGAGGATACTTAAGCAACACATATGTAAGAAGTTTCGCAGGTGTTTTTCCTGGAGAAGACCCTCAAATAATAATATATGTAGCAGCTTCTAAAACAAAGAGTTCTGCTTCTATGACAAGTGCTGTTAAAGGGTTAGTTCAAGATATTTCTACATATTTAAATATTTATGGAAATAAAGAAAAAGAAGATGCATTAACATATACCATAGATAGTTATATAAACAAAGAAACTGAAGTAGTATCTGAAACAATAACTAATAATGGATTAGAATCAATTATAATCGGAAACGGAACTAAAATAATAAAACAATATCCATCAAAAGATACTGTATTAAATATAGGAAGTAAAGTATTCTTACTTACTAATAATAATGAATATACAATGCCTAATATTAAAGATTGGTCTAGATCAGATACAGAAGTATTTGCTAACTTAATAAACTTAAAGGTAACATTTGATGGTTATGGTTATGTAAAAGATTTCTCAATTAAAGCAGGAGATAAAATAGATGAAAAGTCAACTCTTACTGTAACATTAGAACCTAAATATAAAAGTAGTGAATAAAATATTAATAAAAGAGTGAATTTATTAAAAACTATACATTTAATATCTTATAATTTCATGTAATTAAATAATGTCTATAGAAATAAATAAATTTTTCATAAATAAATTAACTAATAATTAAAATATATCGATTTGATATATTTTTTTAATATGATAAAGTGTTTAAAGAAAGGGGAGTATTATGGAAAATATTGAAGAAATATTAGATATTAAAACTGCTAAATATAATAATAGAATTTACTTTAATATGAAAGATATTAGAAGTAAATTAATTGATGATTTAGAAATTATTATTGTGAAGTTAGAATATTTTAATATTAATATAAAAGTATATGATAAAGAATATATTGATATGTATTCACTTGTATTATTAATTACATTTTCAAATGACTTTAGAACTTATAAATATAAATTCTTTTTATGTAGTTCTACAATAGAAATAATAAGTCAAATTAAGAATCCTGATTTATGTATTGATAAAGCAAAATCTTTAAGATATAAAAGAAACATAAATGAATGTTTTAACTTTAAACAAAAAGATAAGCATATTGATACAGAGAAAACATTTAAAGATATAATTATCGAACAAATAAATTATTCTTTAAATACTGACGCATTTCGACAAATTATTTAATTAATATGTAGTAATCTATTGTTGAGGTGGATTATGAGAACATATTATTTGTTTGATATTAAAGATAGTATACTTAAGAATTACAAGAATAGTTATGAAGAATTATATGAACTATTAGAGAGTATTTATAAGCTCAAGAATGATGATTTGATACTTGGGTATAACATATTCAGTAAAGTAGTAAATCCTCTTGATAAAGACTTAGTTAATAATTATATAAAGAGTAAAAATATTGAAAGTGAAAACTATATATGTTATAACAATACTCATATAATAAATGATTTTTATAATGATGAATCTACTAAAATGATAGTTAATAATTCTCACATTAAAATTAAAACTAATAAGAATGCTCCATCATTTTTCTATAACATTAGAAACTTTGATAATATATTTGTATGTGACTTTTATAATAAAGACTACTTTTTATTAGAAGAAACTATTTATAGTTCTTGCACTAATCATTAATATTTGATAGAATATTCATAAGGAGTTGATACATATGTTGTGGGATATATTATATGTTGTCATTGGATTAATAGTTGGTTTAGTAGCTGGTTTTCTTATTTCAAAGAAGTTATTTACTAAACAGTTAAAAGAGAATCCTCCAATTAATGAAGAAATGATAAAAACATTAATGAGAGGTATGGGAAGAAATCCTAGTCAAAAACAAGTTAATCAATTAATGAAACAAATGCAAAAATATCAATAAGTAATTATTGATTTTTTTATTAAATTATTATATAATGTCTAGCAAGTTATAGAAGTTTTTGCGAATGCAAAAAGTTTT
>CAYVZW010000069.1:0-5533 GCA_964456325.1 uncultured Clostridium sp.
ATAAAACTTTTTGCATTCGCAAAAACTTCTATAACTTGCTAGACATTATAACATATTAATTTGTTTTTTTAATTGATTTTATATATTTATACAACTCCATTACAAATAAAATAGGGCAAGCTAACAAAATAAGAAGTATTAAGTGTAGATAAGGAATACTCGTTGTTTGAAGAAAATTAGATAAAACTGGAACTTCCATAACAATTATTTGTAATAATACTGAACTTACTATAGCAACTATAACAAATTTGTTTGTTGATAACTTGTTATTAAATACACTTTTACTTTCGCTTCTACAATTAAGGACATGAAAATTTTGAATAAATACCATTAATGCCAAAACATAACCTCGAGCAATATTTTCATCCATGTTAAATACCTTTATTAGAAATACCCATACTATAAATACAAGAATTCCCATGAATAAGCCGGATATCATTATTTGTTTTAACATTTCTTTTTCAAATAATCCCTCAGTTGTTTTTCTTGGTTTTTCTTTCATAATAGTATCTGTTTCTCTTTCAAATGACAATGCCATGTCTTGTAGTCCGTCTGTTACCAAATTTAACCATAACAATTGAATTGCCAATAAAGGTATTGGCAAGTTGAATACTATTGACATTAAATAGAAGAATACTTCCGCTATTCCACATGATAATAATAATATACATATCTTTCTAATGTTTGAGTAAGCATTTCTTCCCTCTTCTATACCTGCAACTATTGATGTAAAATTATCATCAACTATAATCATCTTTGCAGTTTCTTTTGCTACATCAGTTCCGCTACCCATAGCAACACCAATATTGGCAAACTTAATTGCTGGAGCATCGTTGACTCCATCTCCTGTAACTGCAACAAATTCTCCCATTCTTTCTAAGGATTCGACAATCTTAAGCTTTTCTATTGGTGTAACTCTAGCAAATATCTTTTTATTTTTTATAAAGCTATCAAATGATTCATTTTCATCCAAATATTGTTTTAACTCGTCACCGGTAACAACTTCATCAAAACTATTAGCCATTCTTAATTCTTTTGCTATTGCAAATGCAGTTAAAGCATGATCCCCAGTTATCATTATTACATTAATACCAGCAATTTTGCATTCTCTTATTGAGTCTCTTACCTCTGTTCTAACTGGGTCAATAAATCCTACTAAGCCAATGAAAGTTAAATCTCTAATTGCTTTCTCCCCATAAGTTTTATCATCTATAGTTCCATCACATACTGCTATTACTCTATATCCTTTTGATGCTAGCTCTTCATTTTGTCTTAATAATTCACTTTTATTTATTTTAACTTTTTTCTTATATTCATAACTATATGTACAAAACTCCAGTATTTTCTCAATTGATCCTTTTGCAGTACACTTAACTACTCCACCATCATTATAGAATAATGCAGAATACTTTTTTTCTGACTCATATGGAATTTCTTTAATAATTTCCACATTCACTTCATTGGTGCTTAATTTATACGAAAGTACCTTGAATGCTACATCTATTGAATCACCAAGAATATTCCAACTTCCACTTTCTTCTTTTTCAAATACAGATTCGTTATTAATGAATCCTAGTTTAGAAATATATTCTGCTTCTTCTTTTTTCCCGTTATTAACAGATGAAACTTTTCCTATAATATCATATCCATTTCCCTCAATGTCAAATATATCACCATTTGCTAAAACAATTTTTTTTGCTGTTTGCTCGTTTACTGTAAGTGTACCTGTTTTATCACTCGCTATAACTGTACAACTTCCCAAGCTTTCTACAGCGTTTAATTTTTTAACTATTACATTTCTTTTTCCCATTCTATTTGAGCCAATTGTTAATGCCATTGTTAAAGCTAGTGGCAAACCTTCAGGCATCGCAGAAACAGATAATGCTACGACTGATAAAAATATATCAAATAGATTATCACCTTTTAAAACAAGAATAATTCCGATAATAAATGCTATTGATACTATTAAAAAAGTAATATCTTTTGAAAACTTCTCCATTCTAATTGTTAATGGTGATTTACTTTCCTCTGTATCAGTTACTTTTTTTGCTATTTTTCCTATTTCAGTTTCTATCCCGGTTTTAACAACTACACCAAGACCATACCCAGTAAGAACTGATGTTCCACCATATATAATCATCCCATTATTTTTAATATTTGTTTTTGACATGATATCATCTTTAATGACTCCTAAGCTTTCGCCTGTTAATATTGATTCATCAACCATAATA
This sequence comes from uncultured Clostridium sp., assembly GCA_964456325.1. Lineage (GTDB taxonomy): Bacteria > Bacillota_I > Bacilli_A > RF39 > UBA660 > CAG-1000. Next base: position 2,232 of record CAYVZW010000069.1, read on the forward strand.
TTAGTAGCTTTTATAAGCCTTAAGTCAGCAGAAGCCTTCGTTCCAGGCTCGATAACAACAATGTCTCCAGGAACCAATTCTGCAGAGTCAATCTCATGATACTTTGAATCCCTTATAACCTTTACTTTTACTTTTATTAAGCTTCTCAATGCTTCACTATTTTTATTGGCAGAATATTCTTGCACAGTCGATACAATGGCATCTACCATTATTATGAATAAAATGGCAAGTCCATCAATTGTTTCCCCAACTAAAAATGAAAGAATTGTTGCAACAAGAAGTACATAGATTATAGGATCCTTTAATGATGAAAAGAACATTTCTGATATTTTTTTATCTTTTTCTTTTGGTAGCTCATTTAACCCATACTTTTTAATTCTTTTATTAACTTCACTAAGTTTAAGCCCAGAAGAAGTTGTTCCTAATGTCTTGTAAAGTTCGTTTTTACTTAAGTAAAACAATTCATCTTTCATATTTACTCCTTTTATTCTAATAGTATTATACTAAAAAAATAGCAATTTTTAAAGAAGATATTTATATAATGAAAAAGATTCGTTAGAATCTTAGTCAGCTGTACCAAGAGTCACGTTTGCAGTTTTACTACTAGTTCCTCTTATATATTCAATTTTAATCTCTGTTCCAGGGTCATATTTGTATAGATAATATCTTAATTCCGCCACCGTGTCAACTTCATAATCTCCTATTTTAACTATAACATCTCCTGCTTTAATTCCTGCTTTTGCGCAAGGGCCATCATTAATTGCTTCTGTAACTACTACACCAGATGTTATGGAATCATCTACGTTTATGCCTTCCCTTTTTAAATAGTAACTTGAAGTAGAGGATAAATCAGTCATCCTGATTCCTAAATAGGACCTTTTAATTTCTTCGCCATTAACAAGTTTTGTAGCCCATTCAATTGCATCCTCAATTGGTATTGCAAAGCCAATACCTTCAACAGATGATTCTACAATTTTCATATTGTTAATTCCAATTACTTCACCACTAACATTGCATAATGGTCCACCACTGTTTCCAGGATTAATTGCAGCATCAGTTTGCATAACATTCATTATCCAATCAGATGAAGTACTGCTTCCTACTGAAACAGCAACCATTCTATTTTTGCCACTGATTATTCCTCTTGTAACAGTTCCTGAATAATCAGCACTCATTGGAGATCCTATTGCAAATACAGTATCCCCAAGCTTCATATTTTCACTACTCCCAATTTTAGCTACGCTTGTTACGTATTGTTTGTCTATTTTCAAAACAGCAATGTCCGCATATTCATCACTTCCAACAATTGTTGCTTGAACTGTATCGCCACTTGTTAAAATTATCTTAATTTCTGTTGCATCTTCAATAACATGGTAATTTGTTAATATAAGACCACTAGCATCATAAATAAATCCACTTCCTATTCCAGCTAATTTATTGATTTGATAATTTTCTACAACAACAACGGAATCATACACTGCATCAATTCCATCAGAGATTCCATTTTCATTAACGGTTACCTCTTTTTCAACTTTACTTATTGTGTTAATAACTGTATTTGGATAAAAATATATTAATGCATACATTCCTGCGCAACCTAGAAATACACACAGTATCCCTATCACTAAATATTTAATTCCATTATTACTTTTCATAATCCTCCTAATCTAAATGGGCAATGTCCCTATAGTTATCCGGAAATCCCATTCTATACAAAACTTTTTCAATTTTAATTGATTGCAACTTTTGGCTTAACCAATCAACCTCATAATTAATTTCATTTAACATCATTTTGAAATCATCAGGTGTTAATAAATGCTTCAATATTATTATTAGTGCAAATATATCATGTATTCCATAAATGTATTCACCATCCATTTGAGGTATATTTAATAATTCGTGATACTTAGTTGCTGGAAGATATTTTTGTGTTGTATGATTGAATAATATATCCTCGTGAGCACAGATGTTACGATAATTAGAAACAACAGCTAAATAATCTTCAAGTGTTTCACTATCAACTCCATAATAATATGAAGATATCTCATCTCTATCCTCTTTCTTTAGAATACTGTAAAGTTCACTCATAATACCAAAACTCAATACCTTTACTCCTACCCACATTGGTATGTACCCATAATTATTGATATAGTGGCTTGTTGCTTCGTGTTGTGAGCCATTGATTCTTATTTGTCTCTTTAATTTACGAATAAGATCATTAATTTGTCTTTGCTTTTCTCTACTTCTATCAAAATTATGAACGTTTAAGTATTCTTTTTCTTTATAGCCATATTTTTTACTCATAACATAACTAAAAATAGATTTATAGTTATTTTCAACTATCAAAATATTTTTAAATATTATATTTCTAAAATATCTATCAAAAGAAAATAATGCATATAATTCTTCGAACTTTGTACCATCAACAAATCTTTTGGAACCATTCTGAAGAAAAGGAGATCTATAACCATTAATGAAAAAATAATTTTCCCTTAAAAGTATATCTTTTGTTCTATCATAATCATTTATTATAAGCCCCTTACTTTTAAGTATTTCTATTTGTTCATCTAAACTCTTGAATGTTTTTGCACCCACTTTTTTCACTCTCCTTACCATATAGATTATAACATTTATGTGAACGTTTTAAAATATGTTTTTGAAGATTTTATGAAAATGCAAAATAAAAACCCTTATTAGGGCTTTCATAAAATTATCTCTTACTAAATTGTGGTGCTCTACGTGCTTTCTTAAGACCATATTTCTTTCTTTCTTTGCTTCTTGGATCTCTTTTAACCATTCCATTGGCTTTTAATGATGATCTTGTTTCTGCATCTGCTTCTAATAATGCTCTTGCTATTCCAAGTCTAATTGCTCCAGTTTGTCCACTAAAGCCTCCGCCTTTAACATTAATGGTTACATCATATTTATCTAACACATCAGCAATAACTAATGGTTGAATTAAATCTATAACTAATGTTTCATAAGGCATATAGTCTCTAACATCTTTACCATTAACAGTGATTTTACCTGTTCCAGCAGATAATGTTACATTGGCAGAGCTTCTTTTTCTTCTACCTACAGCATTATACTTGACTAAAGTTTCTTCTTTTGCTTTTTTAGTTGCCATATTACTTTACCTCCAATTTTTCTGGTTTTTGAGCTTGATGTTTATGTTCAGAACCTGTATAAACAAATAATTTAGTATACATTTGTCTTCCCAATCTTCCTTTAGGTAACATTCCCTTAACAGCTCTTTCTACCATTTCAGTAGGATATTTTTCTTTCATAACTTTTGCAGTTCT
>CAYVZW010000070.1:0-5517 GCA_964456325.1 uncultured Clostridium sp.
ATTTCTTTCTTAGTTTCCTTTGCAGGTTTTTCTTCTAATTCTGGTTCAACTGGATCATAAAATATATCTTTTATTTTTGTAAATAATCCCATTGTAAGTACACCTCTTTCTAATTTTCTTGTTTATTTTCATTTTGATCAATATACTCTAGTACATTTTGATCAGTTTTATTTTCAGGAGAAGGTATCTCATATAAAGTTTCACTTGACTCTATATCGTTATCTCCAATATATTTTTCTATTATTAAATCATTATATTTAATTGAATTTAATATAGATATACCATTAGATACTGCATAACGCAAGTTTTTCTCTTCTACCTCTACTTCTATTATAGCATAATTATAGCACAACTCAACAAAAAAGTAATCACCATCTTTAGTAACTTTTAAATATCCAGTTTTATCTCCATTATTAAATGTATAAAAAGCATAATCATCAATTTCTCTAGTACTAGTTAATGACTTTTTAAAGTAATAACTAACTATATCAATGTACATATAATACTTATTAGAATCAGAAGTTAATATTTGATTGTATTCTTCATCACTATATACATTAAAACCATTAGGTAAATAATACCTATATCCTTTATTATTTATACTATAAATATCACTATTAGAAGATATAGCAATATTAATAATATCATCTAAATTTCTATTATTTATATAATACATTTGACAACCAGTCAAGAATAATAAACAAATTAATATTACTATTTTCTTATACATATTTACTCCTATTTTAAATTATAACAAACTTTTTATTTTTTAACAATTACATGATTAATATTTTTTCCTAAACTGAAGAATTTTGATTCATATTCAGTTTTAATTTCATCATCAAAACATGTATCTAGTGTTACAATATTATATCCATTTTGTGTGAATGATGTAACTGAGTATTCAAAAAAATCATCATTATCAGTTTTAAGTTCAATTAAACAGTCATTTTTAAATATCTCATCATATTTTGTAATAAACTGTTTTGAACTAAGTCTTCTCTTTTCATGTCTCTTTTTAGGCCATGGATCACTAAATGTTAAATATAATTTATCTATTTCTTTATCAAAAATAGTATCAATATTTATAGCATCAAAACATATTAACTTAAGATTCTTAATTTCTACTTCTTCTAGCCTTTTAACTGCATTAACAAGTGGACTATCATATTTTTCGATTCCTATATAGTTAATATCAGGATTATTAATGGCTTTCGTTATTATGAAGTTTCCTTTACCAGAACCTATTTCAATTTCTATAGGATTATTGTTGTTAAATACACTTTTCCATTTACCACAATAATCTATTGGATTCTTTACTAAATATGGGCTTTCATTTATTATTAAATCAGCATTTTTAATATGTTTAAGTCTCACATCACACCTCAAAAAATATTATACACTAAATTAGTACTTTTGTCATATATTATCATAGGTGATAATATGAAAAATAGAGATATGTTTTATCAAAATGTTAATCAAGGTTTTAGTAACCAAGGTCAATATATTCCCCCAAGTGGATATAATATGAATACCGCTTATCAAGCATATGGTCCAAATGTAATGCTAAATCAAAATAATCAAGGTATGGGATACATGGGTCAAAATATGAATAGCAATTATCAATCATATGAAGACTATATAAGTGATAGATTAGATAAAATGGATAAACAAATTAAAAACTTAGATACAAGACTTCAAAAACTTGAAACTTCTTCTAATACAACAACAGATAACATTTATATGATCTAATAATTGTATGCATGAAAAAACAATCAAACTAGTGATTGTTTTATTTTATTTAAGATAATATTACTCCAGCAAGAGTTAAGATAATCATTGAAGCAATTGCTATAGTAATTATGATTTTTGCTGACCATTTTAGCCATGTAGTATAGTTTACTTTAGCAAGAGTAAGTCCTCCCATTATAGCTCCACAAGTTGGTGTAAATAAATTAACAAGTCCATTAGCAGCAACATAAGTCATTATAGATGTTTCTACACTGAATCCTAATTGTGCTGTTAGAGGTCCCATAATTGGAGTAGATAACGATGCAAGTCCTGAACTAGATGGAACTAATATTGACAAAAATACATGTAATATATAGTTGCCTGGTACAAATAACAATACAGAAGTGTTCTTTAATGCTTCAGCAGCATTATATATGATATAGTTATCTAAATAAGTTGTTTTCATAAGTACACTAGCTCCACGAGCAAATGCAACTATTAATACAACTGATAATATATCTCTAGAACCATCTATAAATGTATCTATTATTTGATTAGTTGAATATCTATTAATAATACCAATTATAATTCCTATTAAGAAGAACCACAATGCAGCATCATAGAACCACCATGCTCCTAAAGGTTCACCTGTAAGCCATGCTGTCCATGAATCAAAGAATGTAATTCCAAATTCTCCCCAAGGAATAAATCCAATAATCATTACAATGAAAGTGAATCCGAATAACCATAGTGTTGCTACTTGTTTTCCAGTAAGTTTTGCCTTTTCAACACCACTTTTATCTGTTTCAAACTTTTCCATTTTCTTTTGTTCTTGAAGTGATAAGAATGTAGATCCCTTATCTTCTTTTACTTTTCTTGCATATCTCATTACAAAGAACATTGATATTCCTAGAGAAACTAACCATAGTATAGTTCCTAAAGCAATTAATATTCCTTGATTAGCAACAATTCCATCTGGTAATGCTGCTACTGCTGCTCCAGTTGCAAATGGGTTAATAGTTGAACCTAAAACTCCACTTCCAGCTCCTAACAATACTGTTGCCGCAGCAACTATTGTATCCATTCCAGCAGCTACCATTGTAAATGCGAGAAGTGCATAAAATCCTACTGTTTCCTCAAGCATTCCATAAGTTGTTCCACCTATTGAAAATATAATCATTAGTATTGGTATTAATACTAATTCGTTTCCTTTAAGCTTTCTTACTAAGACCTTAATACCAGTTTCCAAAGCCCCTGTTTTAGCAACTATTGCAAGGAATCCACCAAGTACTAGAACGAATATACAAACATCAACTGCGTCTGCAAATCCTAGAAATGGAGATAATAACACATCTGGTAATGTAGCTGCTACAACACCACTACCATTGACAATATCTTCTCCCATGAATTCTGCCTTTGGTAGAATAAGAGTAACTGCTGCTAACAATATTATCAATAAGATAATGATTGTAAAAGCAGACATAAACTCTCTTTTTTTACCTGTTTTAGCCATTTTTTTTCCTCCTTTTTGACTATTTTTGATAATTGTACCTGTTTTATTTAATAATGCCTCTTTAGCACAATCAAGCGAAGTAATAATTCCAACACCATCTTTTTTAAAAGATAGATAATCTGTAACTGCTTCTATTTTAGGAAGCATACTTCCCTTAGCAAATTCACCATTTTTCATTAGTTTCTTTGCTTCAAGAATATCCATTTCATCAATATCTTTTTGATTTATGGTGTTAAATCCAATAGATACTTTTTCAACAGCTGTTAATATTAATAGTTTATCTGCATTAAGTTCTTTAGCAAGTAAAGCACTTGTTCTATCTTTATCGATAACTGCATCTACTCCTACTAATTCATCATTTTCTTGTATTACCGGTATTCCTCCACCTCCACCAACAATAACAATATTGCCTTCATTAATAAGATCTTTAATTAAATCTAGCTCTATTATTTCCATGGGTTTAGGAGAAGGTACAACTCTCCTATAGCCCCTACCAGAATCACTTACGAATGTAAATCCTTTTTCCTGAGCAATTTTATCTGCTTCATTTTTTGAGTAAAACATTCCTACTGGTTTCTCTGGATTATCAAAAGCAGGATCTTTTTTATTAACAAGTACTTGTGTAATTATAGTTGCACAATCCTTATTAATATCCCTAGCTTTTAATTCAATTTGTACTGCTTGCTGTAAATGGTAGCCAATATATCCTTGAGACATAGCCCCACATTCAGCAAATGGCATTGATGGTGTTTCCCCACCATTATTATGTGAATAATCAAATGATAGATTTATCATTCCCACTTGGGGACCATTGCCATGAGTGATTACTAAATTGTAACCTTCTTCAACTAAATCAACTAATGATTTTGCTGTATTCTTAACTAACTTCAACTGTTCTTCAGGTGTTTTTCCTAAAGCATTTCCTCCAAGTGCTACTACTATTGTCTTCATTTAATCCTCTCTTATAAGAGGCATAGACATACATCTAGGTCCGCCTCTACCACGAGATAATTCAGCCCCATGCATTTCTAATACTTTAAGTCCGTGATTTCTTAATATATCATTAGTAACATTATTTCTGTCATATACTATAACAACACCCGGAGATATGCATAAAGTATTACTTCCATCATTCCATTGTTCTCTTTCAGCTCCTATTTTATCTCCACCAGCACATGGGATTAATGTTATTTCCTTACCTAAATATTCTTCTAAAATCTTTTCTAAAGATGCATTCTTTTCTTTAACATTGAACCCACCTTCTTTGTCATCAGTTATTTCAAATACTTGAAGAGTATCCATAATTCCTGGATGATATGTAAACTTATCATAATCGACTTGTGTAAAAACGGTATCTAAATGCATAAATGCTCTACAATTAGGAATAACAAATGCAAGAATTGTTTCAATCTTCGCATCAGGATCGTCAAATACATTTCTAGCTAAGCTTTCAATTGCGTTAGCTTGAGTTCTTTGAGATATTCCAATTGCTAATATCTTATCAGTAAGATTTAACACATCTCCACCTTCAATATGAAACTCACTATATCTATCAAAATATTTATCAACCATATCTTTATAATCGGGATGATATTCAAAAATATATTCCGCATAAATTGTTTCTCTATTTCTAGTAACTGAATACATTTTATTAAGTGATATTCCGTTTCCGATTGAAGCAAATGGATCCCTTGTAAAATATAAGTTAGGCATTGGATCAACTAAGAATTCTGTATCAGATTCAATTGAGTCAACTAAACTCTTTCCTTTTTTAGCTTTAGATTTTATTACTTCAGTATTAATAATACCTTCCATAGTCTTTAAAACAAGCAATCTATTATTTTCAATTGAGCTTAAATATTCATATACAAGTCCTCTATATTTTGGAGTCCTAATTCCAGCTTCAAATATAAATTCCTGTATAAATTTTTCTCTTATTTCAGGACTTATATTAAGAACATCTGTCATTAAATCTTCTAAATATACAACTTCTACTCCATTATCCCTAAGTATTCTAACAAACTCATCATGTTCTTCCTTTGCAACTGGAAGGTATGGAATATCATCAAATAACAAACGACTTAGACTTTCAGGTGTCAGATTTAATAATTCCCTTCCAGGTCTATGTACAAGGACCTTTTTTAGTGGCTTTATCTCACTTTTAACATTAATTGGATTCATGATTACATCTCCCTCTACTCTAATCTATTCTATCACAATTATATCACATTAAAATAATTATGCAAATAATTTTAACTATTATTAATTGCAGT
>CAYVZW010000071.1:0-5443 GCA_964456325.1 uncultured Clostridium sp.
AGTTTCCATTTGGATGGGGAGAATTATGGGGAATTGCTTCAAGAACAAATTATGATTTGTCACAGCATATGAAAGTAAGTGGGGAATCTCTTGAATATTTAGATCCAGTCACTAATGAAAAATATATTCCTTATGTGATTGAACCATCTTTAGGTGTTGAAAGATTATTTTTAACTATTTTATGTAGTGCATATCATACCGAAATGCTTGATAATGATGAAAGAATAGTATTAAAATTACATCCTTATTTATCACCAATTAAAGTAAGTGTTCTTCCACTTGTAAAAAAATATCATAGTGAAAAAGCATTAGAAATATATAAAAACTTATCAAAATATTTTACTTGTTCTTATGATGAAAGTGGTTCAATAGGTAAAAGATATAGAAGAAGTGATGCAGTAGGTACTCCATACTGTATAACAATTGATGATGAAACATTAAATAATAATACTGTTACTGTTAGAAATAGAGATACTATGGAACAAATAACTTTAAATTTAGAAGAAGTAGAAAAATTTATTGAAGAAAAAATCAAGTTTTAGTTGCTACTACAAATTTTATGTGTTAAAATTAAGTTATAAAATATAGAGGAGGAATTTTACTATGGGTATAAAGGATATTTTCAAAACAAATCCTGAAGCAGAAGATGAAGAAGAATATGAAGTAAAAGATACTAAAATAAGTAAAGATATGAAAAACAAAACTATTTTAGTTGAACCAAGAGCATTCTCAGAAGCACAACAAATAGCTGATTATTTAAAAGCTAAGAATCAAGTAGTTGTTAATTTTAAAAGAGTTACAACTGATGTGTCAAAAAGAATAATGGATTTTCTTCATGGTATTATTTATGCTATTGATGGTACAATGCAAAAACTTGGACCTGGTATTGTAATATGTGCTCCTAAAGGTTGTGAAATAGAAGGTAATATTTCAGAAGACGATAATAAAAAAGGAACAAAATCAGCAACTACAGAAGAGTGGTAAAAATATATATTAGTTAACATTTAAGAGGTGGAAAGTGGAAAAGTTTAATACTGTTTTCCGCGGTTATGACAAGAATCAAGTACATAAATTCATGGATGAAGTAATAAAAAACTATGAAGGACTTCTTGATAAAAGTAAAAAAACCGAGGAGGAAAATAAAAGATTAGTTGAAAAAGTTGCTTATTATGAGAGAATAGAAGAAACTCTTAATAGAGCGATATTTACTGCAGAAAATGCTAGTGATCAGATTAAGAATGCAGCAAGACATGAAAGCGAGTCGATGATTAATGAAGCTAGACGTAATGCAAGTAGAATTATTAACGATGCTTTATTAAAAGCAGAAAAAGCCCAAGACCACGCAGACCAATTAAAGAGAAATACTAATATATTAAAGAAAAGAATTAAACAAATAATAGAAACTCAACTTGAAGTAATTAATGAATTAGATAAAGTTGATTTTAGAGATACTGATAATAAATATTAATCAGTATTTTTATTTTAATAAAAATGTGTTATTATTTTATTAGAGGGTAACTATGAATAAAAGATATAATTTATTAAAACCAAATGAAGAAGCACTCGATAATAAAGGAAACACTTTTAGAGTAAAATTAATAGAAAGTACTAAAAAAGATGAGAAACAACATGACATAGAACTAATGTATTTAACTGATTTCTTTAATGATTTTAAATTTATTAAAGGTGAACTTAAAGATGATGAACCATTAATGATTTTATTTACTTCAGTAGAAGGATTATTAAAAACAAGATTAGAGATTTATTATGAGCATCTTAATATAAAATCTAATCCAATTCCATATAAAAAAATAAAAAAAGAAAATAAAGATTTTTTAAATAGTATTGAAGGGTTACTTAAAGATGGAGAGTCTAAAAGTCATATCACTATGACAGACAGAATTCATAATGAAGAATTAAAATTAACTCTTGAAGAAAGTAAGTCTAACGCGTTAGAAGGAATAATGTATAAGTCACCTTACATCGATTATTTAGAAAGTGCAATACAGCAAAATAATAAAATATTTTTTGATATATTAAAACGTAATGGAGTAAGTTTAGGTACAAAGAATTTCTCTTCAAAGATATTATCAACTAATTATGATTATGCTACTTATAATTATGGAGTGTTTTGTAATCCCACTTTAAGACAAGAATTTATAAATGTAATGAGTGGTACAAAAGATATTAATGAATGTTCAAAACCAATTAAATCAATAGTTAGTAAATCGACAAATGAAGATTTGAATATGTTATTAAGCCATTTAGTTAATAGTAATTGTCCAATAGAATTTACTTTATTATTATTTATAATGAATAATTTAATGATGTCATTTAGTCCACAAGACATTGAATCATTTTATGAAGAAGAAGAACTTTATGGTGTAAAATATGCAGCAGATGAAAGTGTTGAAAAGAATACAAATGAGTTATATTTAAGTAAAAGATTTAAATAACAAGTATTATTCTTTTATAGTGTGAAATATGATAGAATATACATAGGAGTTCATATGAAGTATATTCCATTAAATATTAAAACTAATTATGAATTATTATATAGTCTAATTAAAGTAGATGATTTGATTTCATTTGCATTAAATAATGAAATAAATACTATTGGAATAACTGATTCTAATATGTTTTCATGTATGGAATTCTATGATAAATGTAAAAAAAATTCTATTAAACCAATAGTTGGAGTAGAACTCTCTTCATTAAATATAATCGTGTATGCTAAAAATTATTATGGATATGTTGCATTATGTAATATAGTTAGTAAGAAGAATTTAGATACTATAGATATTGAATATGTAAAAGGATTCTCTAAAGATATAATAGTGTGTACAACATATTCTAGTTATAAATATATAAATGATTTATTTGATACAGTATACATTTATTATAATGATGATGTGTCTAAAAAGAATGCACTAATACTAAGTGATAATGTTGTGTATATGCCTAAAATACTATGCATTCTAGAAAGTGATAATGAATATTTATCATATTTAGATTTAATAAGAGAAAAGAAAACTATAAGTGATGGGCTTATCAAATATAACAATCATTATAAAGAAAATAATGATTCATTTGATATAAATACAACTATTAAATTTAGTTCATTAATTAATATTGAGTTTCCTGCAGTTAAAAAACATATTCCGATATATAGAGAAAATGCTCTTGAATTTTTAAAAGCTCTTACTAAAAAAGGACTTGCCAAAAGACTTAACAATAATGTAAGTAAAGAATATAGTAATAGATTAGACTATGAATTATCTGTTATTGAAAATATGGGATTTATAAATTATTTCTTAATAGTTTATGATTTTGTATTATTTGCTAAAAAAAATAATATTATGGTAGGACCAGGAAGAGGAAGTGCAGCAGGTAGTTTAGTAAGTTATTCTCTTGGTATTACTGAAATAGATCCTTTGAAATATGGACTTATATTTGAAAGATTTTTAAATCCTGAAAGAATAACAATGCCAGATATAGATGTTGATTTTGATAATACAAGAAGAGATGAAGTAATTGAATATGTAAAAGAACGTTATGGAAGTGATTATGTAGGGAATATTATTTCATTTGATACAATGCTTCCTAAACAAGTATTAAGAGATACTGCTAAAATCTTGAATATAGATAATATAGTAGTTGATTCGTTATGTAAAACAATCAATAAAGAAGTTAATTTTCAGGAACTAAAAAATAATAAAGAATTTGTAAGATTTGTTAAAAGAAACAATGAAATAAAAGAACTTACAAGAATATCTAATAAGCTTTGTGGACTTAAAAAGAATACAAGTACACACGCAGCAGGCGTAGTAATGTCTGATATTAAATTATCTAATATAATGCCATTATATAAAAGAGATAATAGTGTTTTAACAGGGTATTCAATGGAATATATTGAAGAACTTGGATTATTAAAAATGGATTTTCTTAGTATAAAAAATTTAAATACAATATTTAATATAGTAAGTGAAATAAATAAAATAGAAAAGTTTAATATAAATAGTATTAACTTAGATGATACTAAAACATTAGAATTATTTAGAAGTGCTCATACAAGTGGAATATTTCAATTTGAATCCTCTGGAATGATGAACTTTTTAAGAGAATTAAAAGCAAGTTCATTTAATACTATTATTGATGCGATTGCTTTATATAGACCAGGACCTAGAGATATGATACCAACATATATTAGAAGAAAAAATGGTATAGAAAAAATAACATATCCAGTTAAAGAATTAGAAAGTATTCTTTCTAGTACATATGGGGTAATGATATATCAAGAACAAGTACTTGAAATATTAAGAGTGATAGGTGGATACTCTTATGCTGAAGCAGATATTATAAGAAGAGCGATGTCAAAAAAGAAAGCATCTGTTATTGAAAAAGAAAAGAGTAAATTTATAAATGGAGTTATTTCAAAAGGATATGATTCTAAAGTAGGATTAGACTTATATGAACAAATTATTAAATTCTCAAATTATGGATTTAATAAATCACATTCAGTAGTTTATTCAGTAGTTGCTTTTCAAATGGCTTATTTAAAAGTACATTATCCATTATTCTTTATGTCTAATTTACTTAATATGAATAAATCAAGTGAAAAGATTAAAGAATATATTGATGAATCTAAATTATATGGAATAGAGTTTATAAATATTTCTATTAATAAATCATATAGAGATTTTATAATAGAAAACAATAAGATAATAATCCCATTTTCAATTATTAAGAATATAGCAACTAATGTATGTGAAGAAATTATTATTGAAAGAGAAAAAGGCTTATTTAAAAGTTTCTATGATTTTATGATTAGATGTTATCATGGAAGTGTTAATAAAAGAGTAGTTACTTCTTTAATAGAATGCGGTGTTTTTGACGAATTTAATATAAACAAAAAAGAAATTATTTCTAATTTTGATATCATATTAAATTATGTTTCATTATGTAAAGATATTGATGAATCATTAATTGAAAAGCCATTACTTGAAAGTACTTTAGACTATACTGATAGCGAAAACATAGATCATGAAATTGAAAACTATGGATTTTATTTATCTAATCATCCAGTTACTAAAGTAGATAGAAGTAAATTTATTACTTTAGAACATATAGAGAATTATTATAATAAAACAGTTACTTCTATATTACTTGTTGATAGTATAAAATCTATTACTACAAAGAATAATGAAAAGATGTGTTTTGTTAAATTAAGTGATGAATATAAGAACATAGAAGCTGTTATATTTCCAAGAGTATTACTTAGAATAGATATTGAAAAAGGGAAAATATATAAGTTTATTGTTACAGTTGAAAAGAGAAATGATCAACTTCAATTAATCATTTTGAATAAGGAAGATATTTAATAAATAGTATCTTTTTTTATTAAATTTTCCAATTTCACTTGTGTTTTAATTGTGTAATGTGA
>CAYVZW010000072.1:0-5368 GCA_964456325.1 uncultured Clostridium sp.
CTATTAAAAATTTAATAATATGCTTATTAATTATATAAATATTAATAAATTTGTGCATCTATTCATATAATTAAATCAATAATTCATATAATTAAATCAATAATTTATAAAATAAAAAGAGGAAATTTCCTCTTTTACTACCATCCTCCGCAAGAACCGAAAATTATTGCTAAAAGGATGAATAAAATCAATATTATAAAGAAAATATTACTACTATTACATCCAGTATTACAACAACCCATCATAAATGCACCTCCTTATACTATATAAAAGCACCTAATATGATTACTAATAATATAAATAGTACTAGAGCAAAAGCAGCTCCTGAAATTCCTTTACCACATCCACATCCGCATGCTGTATTCATAAAACATTCCTCCTTTTTATCTTTACACTTGTAATTTATGAGATATTTGTTTTTTTGTGTATGATAATTACTTGTATTTTTATTCCTAATTTATTATAATAGTAAGAGTTAGGAGGAAAATATGAAGAAAACAATTAAAACACTTGTCTTAATAGGATGTGTTATTCTTCTTGCAGGATGTGGTGGAGTTAAACTTGATAATGGTGAAAATGCAATAGTTTCATTTGATGAAGGAGGTATAAGTGCACAAGACTTATATGATGTATTAAAAGAAACTTATGGTGCTGAGAATGTTGTTAATTTGATAGATAAATATCTGTTAGAGAAAAAATATAAAACAACTAGTGATGAAACAAAATATGTTAATCAATCAGTTGATACAGTTAATGAAGCAATAACAAAATATAATACTGATTTTGATACTTATGTTTATTACTATTATGGAGTTGCTAATAAAGAAGCATTTAAGAATTATGTAGCACTCAATTATAAAAGAAGTTTATGGATTGAAGACTATGGTCAAGAAGTTGTAACTGATACTCAAATTAATGATTATTATGAAACTGAAACAGTTGGAGATATGACACTTAGTCACATTCTTATAACATCTGAAGCAACTGATAGTATGTCAGATGATGAAAAAGCTGAAGCAAAAACAAAAGCATTAAATGAAGCAAAAGAAATAATTACTAAACTACAAGCTGGATCAGACTTTGCAGAGCTTGCTAAAGAATATTCTAAAGATGACACTACTGCTTCTTCAGGAGGATCTCTTGGTAAAGTTAATACTGGAGACTATGCTGATGAAGTTATAGATGCTGCTAAAGATTTAGAAGTAGGTTCTTATACAACTACTCCTGTTCTATCGAGTTATGGATATCATATTATTTATAAAACTGCACAAGATGATAAACCCGAATTAGATGATACATTAAAAACTGAAATTAGAGCAACTGTAGGAAAAGAAATATCTAGTGAATCTTCATTCTATATGACTGCAATGAAAGCATTAAGAGAAAAAAATGGAATGAAATTTGAAGATGCTGAACTTGAAAAATCTTATGAAAGTTATATAGCAAAGAATACTACTAGTTCATCAAATTAATACAGATTAAAAGACAGTATATTAAAAAGAGAAAATTATTTTTCTCTTTTTTTGTAAGTTTTTCTCTTTTTAAATTTTATAAGTTATTCTCATAATCTTGTAAGCAACTATTAACTTCCTCATAAGTATAGCCTTTTCTAAGTAAATAATTAACAATTTTATTTTTATCTTTTTTATATTTCTTATAAGCTTTTTCTGCTTCCTTATTTATACTAGAGTTATCATATTTAATATTTGATAGTTCTAGTTCTATCATAGATTTATCATATCCTAAATTGTATAAATCATTTGATAGTTTATTAATAAGTATAAAGTAACTTTTATTTTTATTTGTAAGTGTTTTCTTAGTAACTATTTTCTTTATCTTATCTTCCCAAACGCTATTACATATTTTATTTAAATATTCATCAATATCACTTTCATTAAAATCATATTCAATCAAACATCTTTTGATTTTAAAAGGTCCATCTATTGATAAGTTTATTTTATCATTAATAAAAGCTTCAATATATTTCTTATCATTTAAAAGGCCTAATGCATCAAGTTTATCTAATGCAAAGTCAATATAAATATTATCAATTTCTTTGCCTTTCAAATATTTAATTATTTCTTTTTTATTGCGCATTTTAATGTCTATATAATTTAGAGCTAAATAATATGCTTCATAATATTTATTATCATCTATTATTTTATCTAGAGTTTCAATATCAATACTCTTTTTAATAAGCAAATCATACTTAAATATAATATCTTCATATATAGTAATTTCAGTGTCTTCAAGTGACACTTTATATTTATTCTTACCAATTTTTTTAAACTTAATTAATTCCATAATAACTCCTGTAAATATTTTACCACAATAAAAGTAGTTAGTGAATAACTACTCATTACTATAATTAGTAAAATATCTTTGAATTAATACTATAGGTGTACCTTTATCACCACTACCACTTGTTAAGTCACACAAACTTCCAAGTAAATCAGTGTATCTTCTAGGAGTTGTTCCTTGTGTAGCCATAGTACCTTTAAGTTCATTATCTTTCTTTTTAATAGCTTCCTTCATTGCTTTATTAAGTTCTTCTCCATGTAGATCTTTAAATTCATTTTCAGAAAAATACTTTAATTTAATTTCATTTGGACTTCCTTCTAATCCTTTAGTATAAGCAGGACTTACAACTGGGTCAGCAAGTTCCCAAATTTTCCCTACTGGATCTTTAAAAGCACCATCTCCATAAACCATTACTTCTACATTTTTACCAGTTTTTTCTTTCATCATCTTTTGTACTTTTTCAACTAGTTCTTGACCAGTTCTTGGAAATAATTTAACTTTTTCCTCAGTAGAACGATTGCTTCCTAAAAGCCCATATATTGAGTGTCCACTTCCATCAATTGGTTCATTAAGTATTTCACTCATCATTAATACTTTTTTAGCGCCACACTCTAATAATCTTTTTTTAGTTTCATTTCTTGTATGAATATCACAATTTATAACTGTATCTGTGTAATCTAAAATAGTTTCTGGTTTATTACTGAAAACCATTTCAAATTCACAGCCTTCCTTTTCAACTAGATCTTTGTATACTTGATACATATTAACACCTGTAAATAAATGTTTAAAATGACTATATTTTTCCACATATTCTTTTTCTGTAATAACATCACTATATGTATTAACTTTATTCTTAACTAAATCTTCTCTATATAATATGTCATTACCTACTTCATCACTTGGATAACTTGATAACAAAGTTATTTTCTTTGTACTTCTAGCCATAGCTGATAATAATACTGCGAATCTATTTCTAGATAGTATTGGATATACTATTCCCAAATGATCAGCATTAAGTTTTTTCTTAATATCTTTTGCTATTTGATCAAGTGTTGCAAAGTTACCTTCACTAATTCCAACCACTGCTTCAGTTATAGCAATAACATCTTTATCTTCAAAATCAAAGTTTTCACTTTTTGAAGCTTTTAATAATGAATCCACTACTATTGAAGCTAGGTCGTCTCCTTCTTTTATAATTGGGGTTCTAATACCTCTAACTATAGTTCCAACATTTCTCATATTTCCTCACTCTCTATTAAAATAATAACACAATTTAAAAACTAATTAAATAATTATGTAAATTAAAATACACTTTTAAGTGTACTTACATGCTTATTGAAGATTCATTTTCTTCTTGCATTTCGTTTTTATGACTTAATGCCATTTTATAAAATTCATTTACTTTTTCAACATATTCTTTATAAACTCCATCACTTTTTAAGTTATCAAAATAAAATAAAGCATCTTCTCTAATACCATTATTAAATATAAATTCAGGATATGACTCTCTTTCAAAAAAAGCAGTTCCAGTTTTATCATCTCTTATACATCCAGGTACTGAACGAAATCCCATACAAACGCTATAAGTTCTTCTTGTAACAAATTCTTTTAATGTTGATGGCATTCTACGCTTTTCAGGGACTACATATTCAAAAAACAATTTTACTTTTTCTCCATTAGCCAATTCTAGTGGGTCCATTTTACAATCAACTTCATATGGAGTATCTCCACTATACAAATACATGTTACCGATATCTACTGATAAATAATTTTTATTTTTCATTTTTCCCTACTTTCTATAAATGTAATAGCATATTTTAATATAAAATACATTATATTTATAAAACAAGTTGACATGTGTAAAAAATACACTTATAATATAATTAGGAGGAAAGATATGAACAGTGAAGATAATTTGAAATTGATTGTGCTAAATAGTATGGCCGATAGAGGTGTAACAATTGAAAAAGAAATTCAAAAACTAAGAAACAACAAAGAAGAACTAATAATACCAATTAAACAACTTAGATTTGGAAATGGTGAAGGCAAAATAGAAATTGGTGAATCTGTAAGAGGAAAAGATGTTTATATTTTAAGTGATGTTAGTAACTATTCTCTTACATATAATATGCCAAATGGACTAACTAATCATTATAGTCCAGATGATCATTTCAGAGACATTCAAAGAGCGATAATAGCGACTCGTGATCATGCAGATAAGATAACTGTTGTAATGCCACTTCTATATTCTTCTAGACAACATAGAAGAAAAAATAGAGAATCTCTTGATTGTGCTTGTGCTCTTCAAGAATTAAAATCATTTTATGGAGTTAAAACCATTTTAACAATTGATGTACATGATCCTAATATAACAAATGCACTTCCATTAAACTCGTTTGAAAATGTTTATCCTACTGGTTTAATATTAAAACAATTCTTAAAAAATGAAATGGATAAAATAAATATTAATAATCTTACAATAATAAGCCCCGATACGGGAGCTGTAGAAAGAGCTAAATTCTATGCCAATGTATTTAAAGCACCTCTTGGAATATTTTATAAACAAAGAGATTATAATGTTGTTGGTGGAAAAAATGCAATAATATCGCATGATTATGCAGGACCAGACGTTGAAGGTAAAGATGTAATAGTTGTAGATGATATGATTTCTTCAGGAGATAGTTCATTAGATGTAGCAAATGAATTACATAAAAAAGGAGCTAAAAGTATATACTTCATTGTAACATTTCCATTATTTGTTAATGGTATTTCAAAATTTAATGAATCATATAAAGAAGGAAAGTTTACTAAATTATATACAACTAATTTTGTATATATTCCAGAAGAATTCAAAAAAGAACCTTGGCTAGAAGTAGTTGATGGTAGTAAATTATTAGCAAGAATAATTAGTACATTAAACTATAATCATTCAATCGCACCACTTATTGATGAAAAATCAGAAGTTGCAAATCTAGTTGATGAAGTAAAATTAAAATTAACCAAATGAAAAGACTATTTATTAGTCTTTTTTAGTTGTTTACTTTGATAATCTTCAATAGCGGCTTTA
>CAYVZW010000073.1:0-5357 GCA_964456325.1 uncultured Clostridium sp.
ATAACTTCTTCATTAGATAGTGCTGTTTGAGCTTCAGGATCCCAGTTAATTATCTTTTCTCCTCTATATATTATTCCTTCATTATAGTATTTTACAAATACTTCAGTAACTGCTTTGTTAAGTCCCTCATCTAAAGTAAATCTTTCTTTTCTATAGTCTAAACTTAATCCAAGTTTAGCCCATTGTTCATGAATTGTATTTGAATGATTTTCTTTCCATTTCCAGCATTCTTTTAAGAAACCTTCTCTACCAAGTTCATATTTATTAATTCCTTCATTTTTAAGTTTTTGAACAACTTTACTTTCAGTAGCTATCGCAGCATGATCCATGCCTGGTAACCATAAAGCATCATATCCATCCATTCTTTTATATCTAATTATTACATCTTGTAACGCAGTATCCCATGCATGTCCTAAATGTAATATTCCTGTTATATTAGGTGGTGGTATAACTATAGTAAATGGTTCTTTACTTTTATCTCCAGAATCAAAAGCATGACTTTTAATCCACATATCATATTTTCCTTCTTCTACTTTTATATGATTGTATTTTGTATCTAACATTTTAATTCACTTCCTTTAAATATTTTTTTGCTTCATCAAAGTATTCTTTGAATAATTTCTTATTCTTTAATGATCTATACATTGAATCTAAGTATTTATCATTAAGAATCTTATCTTTACTATATTGAAAATTTAAGTCATATATAAATGCCACTAATCCAATTATCCTATCATTTTTAGAATCTAATTTATTATAACTTATTTGTTTATGTTTAAAAAATGCTTCTTTTAATTCTTTAGATACATCTTTATCATCCTCTTCTAGTTCCAATATTCTAGGATTAGAAAATGCATACAATATATCTAACTTATCAGCATCTCTTATTATCTTTGAATATAATAACTCTTCTTTATTCTTAACACTTTCATCTATTTTATATTTATTATGATTCTTTATTGACACAGATATTATATCATAATAACTTTTATCTACATCATAATCTTTTATTAAATTGTCTTGAAATAGTATTTTGACTCCATAATCTGCATGATCAAAGTATTTTCCATCATTAAATGTTTTATACTCTGTCCATTGATGAAATCTTCCTATATCATGTAATAACCCAATTACTTCTGCAAGATATATTCCTTCATCTGTTAATTTTAAATATTTTGCAATATTATTGCATTCTTTCATAACTCTATATGAGTGTTGATATTTATACGCTATCATTTTTTCTTTTAAATCAAACTTCATTGCATAATTATCAAAACTATCAAAATTTTTATCCATGTTTTCCTCCAATAAAAAAGGTACCATTAAAAGGACGTTTTTAACGTGGTACCACCTTAATTTGTAATATTAATTACCTTGAATACTTAACGCGTACTAACGTAATACTCTACTTAGTTTCAAATATTAACTCACAAGCTACATTCATTTATCGTTCATAAGAGAAGCTTTCAGCTATACTTCTCATCTCTAATACTATTAATAAATTACTCCTCTTGCTCACTGATTTACGAGAATAAGTATATAATAATTTAATTGTTTTGTCAATTACTATAGTTTTGATATTCAATTAACAATCATTTAATTGTAGGTTCTGGAGCTGCAATATCATTAACAGTCCCATTCTTTGATACTAATTCTATTTCTAAATTATCATTAACTTTATATAAATATTCAAGTATAGAAATACTATTGTAGTCATCACTATCAATATCAGTTTCATATGTGAACATTATTGCTCCACTTCCAGCAGAGATAGATTTGTATACAAAACGCGTATAATCTCCATCTACTACCGAATAAACCAATACTAATTGTACACCATCTTCATCAAACATAATATCATTCCATGTGTAATTATTAGAATAATTTGGCAGAATCACTTCGAAAGTGTGATCATTTTCTTCCACTATAATTTGTGTATTGTCTTCTATTGAAGGAATACTACTGATATCATCTTCTAAAATGGTATTATCATCTATCTTATTATCCTTACATCCACTTATTAAAAGCAGAACTAAAACAAAAGTACAACCATATTTTATTAGTTTCATATCTTCTCCTATTAATTTTCACAAGTTCTTGTAGCATAGTTATATTGATTAGATGTAAATGCAGGCGTATATCCACTTGTACAACTTGTTTGATTATATCTTTCACATAAATTACCATTAACAGTATAATTAGATTCACAACTCACTGTGGCATCAAATCTGCATTGAGAATTACTTATCTTGGTTCCTGAACTACAATAATAAGTTGTAACATTTGAATAATTTGCCACCTGTTTACATGTACAGTGATTATGGTATAAATAATTACCTTTACAAAAAACATTATAATAAGTTCCACACTTTCCACAAGTAGCTCTAGTTGTATTATACGTACCTTTTGCTTTAGGACATTTTCTTGAATCTTTTCTAGGATATCCACTATCGTATCCTATGTTATCTTGATAAGTATAACCAGTAAAAGTACTAGTAGTAGTAGATAATGTTGAACTATAACAATATGGACTGGATGATGTTGGAGTACCACTTCCACCATTGCCGCAAGAATACGTTGCTGATTTTGAGCATGTATATAATGCAGTACAATTTGAAGTTTTTGTTGTAGAAGTTATTGAATTATTACATGTACCTGTAGTACTTTGTGTTATTGTACTGCCCCATGCTGAACATGTCATTTTTGAACAAGTTCCTACATTACCTGCATTATCTTTTACATAAGCACTATATTCCATAGCATCAGTTGCTGGTGTAGTTGTAATGGAACTAAAGGGTCCATTTTGGCTATTCCAACTATATGCACTTGTATTTATTCCTGATAAAGTATCAGATGTATTTGTAATTGCAAAATTATTTCCACTTGCACTAACTACGCATGAAGGATTCGTTTTATCGATTTTGTATGAAGAAGCATAGTATTCAACATCACTACTACATCCACTAACATTTTTACCTATGATAGTTGTAAGAGTAGCACATATTTTATTAGATGCACTTTCAGTATCTATTGTTATATCTTTTGAAGTATCCGTTATATCAATTGATGGAACGCATGATGAAGCAGTAGTTAAACAATACTTAAATTCAGTAACTGCCCCCTTAGGCATACTTGTAAATAATTTTACAACAATGTTACTTCTAAACCATTCATTTTCTCCCTCTGGATCACCTTCAACGCTAAATGTTAATGTAGGATCAACAAGCCATGATTCATCATAGCCCATAAAAGTCCATGGATTTGATATCGTTCCTGAACCAGCAATCTTTGTAGATTCTTTGACGTATTGTGTAATTCTTGTTCCACCATTTTTGGCAGATACTACATCATCTGCCCATCCATTTGCATTTTCTGATAATCCAACAACTAAGGTAACTTTATCTTCAGGAGTTGAAGACTTTGTTGTCATTGTGTAGTACGACGATCCCTTATTTAGATATGAATTAATTCCCCCAATAACACCATATTCATCATAGTTTAAATATCCACTAGATATAAATCCACTTTTTTGTGCACATCCTATAGCACCACTTGTTATCTCACATTTATAATTACTGTTATCAGATACCAAATAAACATTATTCTTTGTAAACGACTTAATTCTATTATTAACATAGTTTAATGATTCGTTATAAGATACAATACTAACAGCACCAACAAATGTTGGAAACAAAATAATTAATAAAAACAATATAATTTTTTTCATATACTCACCTATTGTAATAATAACACATTTTTAGAATAAAAGCAAACTAGTTTATTAATATATTTTTACAAACTTTTTTCTATAAAAAAAATACACTAATGTGTATTTTCAAAACTACAGTTTAATTATTTTGTTTCCTTTAACGTGATACTTATTCTTTGCTAGTGATAGTAATGGGGCATCATGAACAATATTATCTGTATAACATGATTCTACTTCTGCATTTGGATATGCTGCGTTAAACTTCTTAATTTTTTCACCATTAAAGCAAAAGCTCCCGGTTACTTCTCCATTATATTTATTAATATCAGAAGCTATTAGATTTTTAACTCCAAGTTCATCACATATAGGTTCTATTAAGAATCTAGGTGAAGCACTTATTATAACATCACTATCTTGTTTTTGACTTACATACCATTCTTTTATATTGTGTCTATTTAATTTCCAAAATCCTTCTATAAGACTATCAATATCTTTTATATCATTTAGGAACTCACAATAATTTCTTCTTGAATATTGTAAATTAAGCAAATGATATTTTATTTTATATAAATCTACCATGTTTTTAGGAGCATATTTCAATATTTTAGGACATCTAACAATACAATATGCAAAGAAATCTATACTACTATGGCCTCTATATATAGTTCCATCAAAATCATAAAGGTTTATTCTCTCATTTTCCATCTAATTCTTACTATTAATTTCTTCTATTATTTTTTCTATTTTTTGGCCATATTCTATAGATTCATCATATATGAATCTTAATTCTGGAGTATGTCTAATATGTAATCTTTCTGCTAATAATGATCTAAAGTAACCTTCTGCATTATTTAAATCATGTGTTACATGTTCTCTATCTTTATCAGTGGTTGTAAAATAAATTTTTGCAAAACTTAAATCATTTGTTACCTCACAATCAGTAATAGTAACATTTTTAAAATCTTTATCTTTTGCTTCAGTTAGTAAGATGTCAGCAAGATGTCTTTGCATATCCGTTCCTACTCTTTCACCTTTTAAATTCATTATTTCTTCACTTCCTTCATTTCAAATACTTGTATAATATCTCTTTCTTTGATATCAGGGAAGTTATCAATTGTAATTCCACAATCATATCCAGACTTTACTTCTTTTACGGAATCTTTTTCTCTTTGAAGTGATGCTACTTTAGATGTTGTTACTATAACACCATCTCTTATAACTCTAGCACTATTTCCATTTTTAATGATTCCACTTGTTACATGACAACCAGCTATATTACCTATTTTAGAGAAGTGGAATAATTGTCTTACTTCAGCATCTCCAGTAACTAATTCTTCATATTCTGGCTCAAGCATACCTTTCATAGCAGCTTCCATTTCTTCTACAGCTTTATAAATAATATCATAAAGTCTTATTTCTACTCCATAACTTTTAGCAGTATCTTTTACTTGATTAGAAGGCATTACATTAAATCCAATAACTATTGCGTTTGAAGCATTAGCAAGTACGACATCACTTTCAGTAATAGTTCCAACTCCACTTCTAATAACACTAATTGTTACACCTTCAACGTTTATCTTTAATAAAGCATTCTTAACTGCTTCTTCACTACCTTTAACATCAGTTTTTAGTACAACATTTATTTCTT
>CAYVZW010000074.1:0-5295 GCA_964456325.1 uncultured Clostridium sp.
ACTATCATACATTTCTGTTACTTTACTAATTCCACTTGTTAATAAATAGTGATTTGTATCTATATCAACAATTTCATTACTTCTTCCATGAACCTTCAAGATTTCATTGTACGCGCTTTCACTTATAATATCTAAATTCCCACCGAATTCTATACTGTTCCCATAAGCAGATAATAACTCTTTTTTAGTTTTATCATCTATTAAACTTCCTATAGTTACATTATCATCAATATATACTTCATAATAAGCATATTCTTTTACATATTTATTAAAATAATCTTTAGAAATTATATTTTTAAGTAATGGATCTGCTTTAACAAATACACATTCCCTATTTTCATTAAATACACAATTTGATTCATACTCTAATATAGTAAAGTCAGTGGTATTAGTATTATTAAAATCATTATTATAAACACTAATTAAAGATAATGAACCAGATAATATACCGATTGTTAATAGTAACATTAAACATATTATTGTAGTACTAAATACAGAACTATTTATTTTATTATTAACTTGTTTTAATATAAATAAGTTTAAACCTTTATAATAAATAATTTTAATCTTTTCACATATTTTAAGTAAGAAACCAGATAGTGAAAAGAATAATAATAATGTTCCGAGTGCCCCTGTTATAATCATGATAGCGAAATTCGTATCCATTGATATTAAAGCACCATGAAATAATAAATAATATGCATATCCAATTAAAGTAATTGATAAAATAAATGAAATAATTGTTACATATTTATTTCTAAATTTAACTTTTTCATTTTTCTTACTTGCATTTAGTAAATCAATTAATTTATTTTTTGAAACAGCTATTACATTAAATATCATTACAAATACAAACATAATACCAAAATATAATAATGTTTTAATTAATGCATTCTTTGAAAATACAAATGTATAGCTAGAAGCATCAACTTCAAATAGTTTTGCTGTAATAATGGATAAGAATTGGGATAAGAATACTCCAACTAATAATCCTACTATTAATGATAAAAACCCTACTATAATAGTTTCAAGAACAAGTATTAATGATACTTTCCATTTACTCATTCCAAGTGTTAAATACAATCCAAATTCTTTCTTCCTTCTTTTAACAAGAAAGTTATTAGAATATATTATTAAGAATCCTAATACAAATGAAATAAATATTGATACATAATTTAATATATATATTAAACTTTGAATTAAGTTATGTTTACTTTCACTAAGTACTAACATTGATTCTTGTGTATCTAATGAATTAAATATATAGAATATGGAAACCGCTACTACTAATGTAAAAAAGTAAATTGAATAATCTTTAATACTCTTTTTAATATTTTTAAATGCTAATTTAAATGACATTGTTAAGCTCACCGCCTAATAATGTAACTACATCAATAATATTACTAAAGAATTCTTTTCTTGTTTTATTACCTTTTACTATTTCATTAAATATCTTACCATCTTTTATAAATATTATTCTATCTGCATAACTAGCTGTAAACGCATCATGTGTAACCATTACTATTGTTGCTTTTAAGTCATCATTTAGATTCTCTAATTTTTCAAGTAACATTCTAGAAGATTTAGAATCTAAAGCTCCTGTTGGTTCATCAGCTAAAATAAGAGTTGGTTTAGTTACTATTGCTCTAGCAGCAGCAACTCTTTGTTTTTGTCCTCCACTCATTTCATAAGGATATTTATTAATGCAATCTTCTATTTCTAATTCTTTGCATACTTCTAGTACTCTCTTTTCAATTTGATTATAATTAACTTTATTAATAGTTAATGCTAATGCAATATTTTCATAAGCAGTTAATGTATCTAATAAGTTAAAATCTTGAAATATGAATCCTAATTCCTCACGTCTAAATTTATTAAGAGAATTACCTCTAATCCTTGTTATATCTTTATCTTCAACAAATATATGTCCACTTGTGACTCTATCAACTGTAGATATTACATTTAATAGTGTTGTTTTACCACTACCAGAAGCACCCATAATTGCTAAAAATTCTCCCTTATTAACAGAAAAAGATATATCATCTACTGCTTTAGTAATATTTCCTTTATTACCATAATACTTAAGAACATTTTCTAATTTTAATGTTTTCATTTCACACCTCTATACACAATTATATAATTAAAAAAGAATATATAACATCGATTTATATTACATATCCTTACTTATTTGTAACATTTTCAAAATTTTCTATTGAAACATCTTTATTATGTTCTATATGACTCCATTTAATATCTCTTTTAAATAACATAATTATATTAATTGAAATCCAAGAGAATATGAAAAATGCAAATAAAATAATTCCACTAAAATAATTTCTTATTTTCTTTTTATTCGATACTAATACAATTAATGATAGTATTGAACTAAGTAAAACAGATATTAATATAGATATAAGTACTTCTTCTAATAAGAATAATGCTATATCTTCAGCATCATTTATAATATTAATATTATATACTGATATTACACAAAATAATATAAATGATAACAATTGTAATATTGGAGCAAAGTATTCAAGTAACATATCTAAACATGATAGGTTAGAATTTTTGAATAATGACTTTAGTAAGTCTTTATAATATTTACAAAGACATTGAATATTTCCTTTTGACCATCTTTCACGTTGTTTGCATGATATATCGAAATGTACCGGTTGTTCATCATAAGTAATTGCATTCTCAACAAAATCTATTTTAATATTATTAATCGCACATATACCAGTAAACTCAACATCTTCAGTAAGTGATATAGTATCAAATCCAATCTCATCAATTACTTCTTTTTTAACCATAAAACCAGTTCCATTAATAGAAGAAGATAAATTCATAACTTTACGAGCTTTGTTAAAGAAAAAGTTTTGAATATAATAAAATAATGCATAAGAACTTGATAACCAATTATCACTTGGATTTTTGGTATCTCTAAAACATTGAGCAACTTTATAACCACTATTTATTGATTCATTCATGTGTTTTAGAAAATCTTTATGAACAATATTATCAGCATCAAAAATAATATAAGCATCTATACTCTCACTATCTAATAATTCAAATGCTTCTTTTAATGCGTCCCCTTTAGTATGTATTTCACTTTTACAATCAATTATATTAACTTTTTTACTTTCAACTATTTCACGAGTATGATCTGTACAATTGTTAATAACAATATTAATAGAATATTTCTCTTTATCATAATTTAATTTATTTAAACTGTCTATTAAGTTACCAATTACTTTTTCCTCATTTCTTGCTGCGACTAATATTGCAAAATTATTAATCTTTTTACTTTTAGTTTTCTTTTTGTCATTTTTGTTGAATGCGAAAAGACCAGTTATAAGAAAATATAGTCCATAACTGTTAACTATTACAAGTAATAAAATAAAAATAATATTAAACATCTCATTCATACTCAACCTTAATAAGTTTACCACTTTACAATATTATAAACAATATAAATATGCATTATTACTTAATTGTAAGCATTAATTATACATTGAACTATTAGGAAAAATAATTGTTACTTTAGTCATAGTATTGTATTTTGAAGTAATATGTATATCATGTCCTAATTTATCACATAATTTCTTACTTAAAAACAAACCCATTCCAGTAGAATTATATTTATTTCTTCCATTTGTTCCAGTAAATCCTTTATCAAACACTCTATCAATTTCTGAAGGGTCTATTCCTATACCATTATCTTCAATTGTTAACAACTTGTTATTCTTATTAGATATAATACTTATACTTATACTTGGCTTCTTATCTTTAGAATATTTTATACTGTTTATTATTATTTGATTAATAATATAGAATAACCATTTAGAATCACTTTTAACAGAGACTTCTTCTTTAAACATATTTATCTTTATATTCTTTAATATTATGTCTTTTTTATTACTTAATATAACACTATCTATTAATTCTTTAAGATTAACTGTATTTAATATATAGTCTTTTTCAACATTTTCACTTCTAGAATAGAATAATACTTGTTCTACATAAGATTCTATACTATTAATCTCTTCTGAAATACTATCTGTTACTTTATTTTTATTGTTGTCAATAATTAGTTTAGAAGTCGCTATTGGAGTCTTAATCTCATGACACCACAATTCTATATATTCTCTAAACTCATCACTTTGAATTTTATATTTATTTACTTCTTCAATAAATGATTTATCTATTTGATATAAATATTCAATAAATATAGATGCATCAAGAAATGTACCTTCTTTTATTAGTTCCACTATTAAATATTTCTTGTCAAGTTGATTTAATTTTTCATTAATTTCTTTATAAAACTTATTTCTTTTTACATAATCATATACAAAAATAACTATATATAATAATATATAAATAAATACAAAACTCATTTTAAGTAAAACATGACATTTAAATAATTCAAAAAGAATAATTGATAAAATTATCATAACAATAAATACAAATAATTCAACAATCTTATCTTTTAAATAATCAAAGTATTTCATTCTATAATGTATCCAATTCCTTTTCTTGTTTTGATGGAGTCATAATAACCAACATCTTTTAATTTGTTTCTTAATCTGTTTATATTAACTGTTAGAGTATTATCATCAATAAACTCACTTGTATTCCATAAGTAATTCATTAATTCATCTCTTGATACTATTTTACCTTTATTTTTAAGTAGATAATTAAATATTTTAAGTTCATTTTTAGATAGATCAATTGTTTTATTATCAACCATTATTAATGATTTAGATATGTTCAATATTAATTCTTTATACTTAACAATATCATAATTATCATACATCCTTTTTAATAATCTTTCTATTCTTGCTAAAAGAATTTGACTATTAAATGGTTTAGTTATAAAGTCATCAGCTCCATAGTTTATACATATTAATTCATCTATTTCAGTGTTCCTACTTGTTATTATAATTATAGGTGTATTAATATCTTTTCTAAGTTCCTTACATATTACTTCACCGTTTAAATTAGGTAAATTAATATCAAGTAATATTAAATCACATTCATTATTAATAATTGAATCTATTGTATTATTAAAACTAACAATAGTATTAACTTCATATCCATTATTTCTTAAAAATATAGATAATTCATTTCTTAGTTTATCATCATCTTCAACAATAAGTATTTTATTCATAAGCGCCTCTTTTATATTGTATCAAAAAAAAATAGAAATAAATATATTTATTTAACTATTTCATAATTCCAATCATTAATGCCACCAAATGTATATACGTTTATGTATCCTAGATTAATTAGTGT
>CAYVZW010000075.1:0-5278 GCA_964456325.1 uncultured Clostridium sp.
TATAGTGATACTCATAAAAATTCATATAATAGTACAATAAAAGGAGTAATAGATAACTGGTCTACAAATATAAGTAGTTATGCATCATATATAGCAGATACACCATATTGTAATGATAGAAGTATTACTGATGCAACTTATAATTTGGGATATGGAACTAATCAAACAAGTTATGCAGCAGATACAAGACTATATACAAATAAAACACCTACTTTTAAATGTGCTCAAAATAATGATAAATTCACAGTTTCAAATACTAATGGTAATGGTTCACTGACTTACTCAATAGGACTTCTAACAGCAGATGAGGTAGCATATGCAGGAGGCGTGTATGGGCAAGGCAATAGTTCATATTATTTATATACAAGTCAATACTATTGGACAATGAGTCCCGTCGACTTCGTCTCTGGTTATTCCGGCGTGTTCTTTGTGCACTCGGCTGGGCACCTGCTCAACGACTATGTGGGCGGTTCTTATCGTGTCGCCCCGGCAGTTTCCTTGACCTCTGGCACTTTAGTGCAAAGTGGAACTGGAGCATACAATTCACCTTATGTGGTGAACTAAATAAAGGTGTCTGCTTGACTTTTTGAAAACCCTTTCAAAAAGTCCACGAACTTGTTCGTGCAAAGCAAGTAGTTAATACCAACAATTGCTTTGAAGTTTAAGATATAGGGTTAGACTGATAAAGTCCCGTCAACTTCAACTCTGGTTATTCCAACGTGTTCAATGTAAACTCGGCTGGGAACCTGAACAACAACAATGTGAACAATTCTAATCGTGTCGCCCCGGCATTTTCCTTAATCATGGAAAAATAAATGACTTCATAATGAAGTTTATGAATGTTATATATTATTTGACTCCAAGGAAACAAGTTTAATCCTGCTATATATCTAATGATATATACTAAAAGTAACAATTATGTGTATTCTGTATTAGTAGTGAAAGCGAAAGTTTGGATTACACCAATTATTGTAAATCTAATAATAAGCACGAGCAGTATTAGTGCTAAAGGTATTTGTTTACCTACTATTGCTCGTGCTTTTATTGTTAGAGAAAGAGGCTATATGGAAAGTAAGAATGAGTTTAAGATACTAAGTAAAACTAAAGAATTTATTAATTATAGTAATAAATATATTGTTAATACAATACCTAAATCTAATGTTAGTATTAGGATTAAATATGAAACTAATATGTATGAATTAATAGAAGAAATAATAAGAGCTAATGCTAATAAAGGGAATATTAGATGTAAAAGTATTAAAGAAATTATTGTTAAATGTGATGTTATTGATTTTTATTTAGGTATTCTTTATGAAGAAAAGATAATAAAATATAATAGATTTTCATCAGTAATTAAAATAGTTAATGAAATAGTTAAAATGAGTAATGGATGGTTAGTATATGAAGAGAATAAATAATATATATAGTAGTTTATATAATTATGATAATGTACTTAAAGTGTATAAGAGTGTTAGAAAAACATGTAAAAATAAGAAAGAATTATTCGAGTTTGAACTAAATCTTAATTCAAATATTATAAATATATGTACCTTACTTAGAAAAAAAGAATATGTATTTAATAAATATAGAATATTTCTTATTAAAGAACCTAAATTTAGGCTTATAATGAGTGAATGTATATCTGATAAGATTGTTAATCATTTAGTATGTAAATATATTCTTCCTCTTGAAAAATGTTTAATAGATAATAATGTATCTACAAGAGCAAATAGAGGTAGTAAACTTGCATTTAATTATTTAGTTAGATATATTAATGATTTATCTCTTAATGGTAAAGTATACTGTCTTAAAATAGATATTAAGAAATATTTTTATAATATTGATCACTATATATTAAAAGAATTACTTCATAAAAGAGTTAAAGATATAGATGCATTAAATATACTATTTAATATAATTGATAGTACTAATTCTTTATATATAAATGAAGAAATAATTAAACTTAAAGATAAATATGCTAAAAATAATAAAATAATAAATGAAATAAATTCTATACCACAATATGAATATGGTAAAGGACTTGGAATTGGAAATATGACTAGTCAATTCTTTGGAATATTTTATCTTAATGAATTAGATCATTATATTAAAGAAACGTTACATATTAAATGTTATATTAGATATATGGATGATATGATTTTATTAAGTAATGATAAATGTAAATTAAATGATTCATTATTTAAAATAAGAGACTATTTAAAAGGACTTAAACTTGTAGACAATAAGAAAACTAAATTATATTGTTTAAATGATTCTATTAACTTTCTTGGATATAATTTTAAATATAAAGATAAATTAATAATTAAATGTTGTAATAAATCTTATAATAGGATAGATAAGTACTTGAGTTATATTCATTCATGTAATTATCCATTATATTATAAATCTATTAGAAGTTATAAAGGATATTTTATTAAAAGTAATATTAAGAATAAACTTATTATTAAGGAGAATTGTATGTTAGATAAATATAATAATATAAAGAAAGATTATAAAGAATATATAGTATTAATTAAGAAAGGAAACTTTTATTATACTTATGATGAAGACACATTATTGATGTGGTATTTTTTTAATTATAAGATAATTAATTCTAAAGTTGGGTTTCCAATAAGTGCTTATAATAAAGTTAAAGTTGTATTAATGAAAAATAGTATTAATACTATTATCTTATCAGGAAATGATATAATTTCTATTAAATATGAAAACAATTTTTATTTAAATGCTTTAGGTCTTGCTTATGACAAGAGTGAACTTGAGTACTATAAGAAGGTAGTGTGTGAAAGGGTTAATAAAATAATTGAAAGTGATATAAATAAATATGATTTAATATGTGAATATTTAGATTCTTTATGATTAAAGAAAAAAAGTTTTCGCAATACTTCTAACACTTCTGAACTTTTTTTGTACATAAACGTATATTATTTATTAAAAACCGATGACTTTTTGCTAGAAATTTAGTACAATAATAATGGAGAAGAATATGACTAAAGTAATAGATGAAATAATTGATAATGATATAAATAAGATAAGGGACAATAATAAGAAGATACCAGAAATTGTTAATTATCTTAAAGGAATAGAACTTCCTAAAAAAGAAAAAAAAGTTACTATTGAGGAAAGCAAAAAACCTGAAGAAGTGCCTGAAGTAGTTATAGTTAAAGAAAAAGAATATAACGATAACGAAAAGAAATGGTTAAAAATACTTGATAAATTAGGTGAAGTAAATGAATGATTTAACTGGTAAAACTATTGTAATTAATAAAAGTAAATACTATGTATATTGTCAACTAATGTTTAATAGAGAATACTATATATTAGTTTTAAAAGAAGACTCATTAGTTAAAAATGGAACTAATATATACAAAGTAAAGATTGAATCTGATAAGTATTATGTAAGTGAAGATATAGATAAGAAAGTAATTAGTAAATTTGTAGTATTTTTATCTATGTAGGAGTTAGAATGAAAGAAGAAATAATTAAAATTGACGAATTACTTAATAAAATAAATGCATTAATTAATAAAGTATCTTCTACTATAAAAGCGGAGGAAAAGAAAAATGCAAGTAAGTGATTTATCTTTAATTGAAAAAAGAATTAATGAAATTGATGAAAAAGTTAAGTCATTATTAGAAGAAAACATTAAGGATGTTAAAGAACTTAATACTCTTTTAAGTGAATTAGAACTTACTAAAGAATCATTAATGAAGTCACTTAAAGATAAAATACTATCTTTATTACCAGAATTAAAGAAAAGAGAAGATAATAGCGCTAGAATTAAACGTATAGATGGATACTATCAAATACTTGGCAACATTGAGGGTATTAACAAGTTCTATGATTTAAATACCCTTATTTATGTGCTTGAGGATCCTAATAATTTAAATGAATTTAATAATACATTAAAGAGTGTTATTAATTTATTTAGTGAATATGAAATTAAATTAACAAGTGATAATTTTGATATATCTTTGCAAACTAAAAACTATATGATTAAATTCTATGATTCAATGGATAAAGATAATTTCTTAGTAGTAATGAAAGATGAATTTGATAAATTATATTGGTCTAGTCATGATTTACTTAAGGACATTGTTCTTAATATAAGACTTATATTATTTAATAATGTTGATGCTATATTAAATGTTTTAAGTAAAAAGAAAGATGAATATGTTAAAGATAATAATATTGATGAAACTAAAATAAATAGTGAATATAATGATTTAGTAATAAAAGAACTTATATCTATTATGATAGATCCTGAATCTATTATGTTTAGAATTAAGAATAATGAAATAGATATTGATAATTTATCTATGGAGAGTGATGGATATAAATCTGCTGTTGAAACATTTATGCCTATAGAAAAATATGATACTTGTGATAAGGATGATTTTTACACTAATATAAGCTGTTTAAAGGGTAATCTTACTGAATATAAGTATTATGAGAAGTATAAATATTTAATTGATACAATTGCTGATATAGCTTCTAAAAAGGATGAATATAAGACTGTTTATACTACTAAGAAAACTAACATTAAAAAACTAGTTAGTGATAAAGATAAAGTATCTTCATCATTAAATAAATTAATTAGTGAAAAGAAGAAACTTGAGAATAGTCATCCTATATTCTTAAATGAAAAGAGTAAGGCAAAGAAAATAGATAAATTAAATATTAAGATAGATGAAGCTAAAGTAGCACTTGATAAGTCTATTATGTCTATTAGGGAAGAATATAATGAATTTGATTTGAGTTTGTTTAGAGAAATATCTTCTACAAGTATTAATAAAGGATATACTATTTTGGATGATTTTAAATTATTTAAAAATAATGTATTTGTACTTAATGATTGTATAAAGAAAAATGAATTAAATCTTACTCAAACAGAAATTAAAGGATTGTATGATAAGTTTCATAAATTTATAATGCTTCCTAATATTCAAATAATTAATACATTTGATTTTAATAAAGAAGAGGATGTACCATCAACAATAGTAAATAAATATAAATTAATTGATATTAATTTTGAATTAAGTATTGATAATGTTGATGATTTAATAAAGTCTTGTAATACAATAATTGATTCATATAATTCTAGAACTGCATTATTAGATGCGGATATAATAAAAATAGTGGATAAATACTATATTAAACATAACGAAGAGGGTGCATAAGAAAATGCACTTTTTTTATTAATTTATATGTCAATAGTTTGGGAAAATGTCCCAAAAATATTTAAACATTAACGGGAAAA
>CAYVZW010000076.1:0-5083 GCA_964456325.1 uncultured Clostridium sp.
ATTAAGTGATGAAAAAATAAAAGTATTTATATTTATTTCTTAAGAGAATTAGTGTTTGGTGAAAACTAATAGATAAATATATAAGAATATACATATTTTGGAACTTAAATAGGTTACGCTATATAGTATAGAGGTAGATTAATTCTATAAATTAAGGTGGTACCGCGATATTCGCCCTTATGTATCATCTTTTATTTTGGAGGTAAAATGAGAAAATTTGAAAAAATAACTTTTAAACAGTTCAAGAATGATATTAATAATGATAAAATATTATATGAAGAATATCATCTTCCTAAAAGAAGTACTAAGTTTAGTGCTGGATATGATATTTGTTCATTAATAGATTGTTCTTTAGAACCAGGTTCTGTTATTAAAATACCAACTGGGGCTAAAATAATGATGAACTGTGATGAAATGTTTATGATTATTCCTAGAAGTTCTCTTGGAACTAAATATGGTATAGTACTTTCTAATGGAGTAGGTCTAATAGATGCTGACTACTATAATAATGAAACAAATGAAGGACACTTCTTTATTAGTTTGAGAAATACTGGAAATGAAAATTTTGAAATACATGTTGGCGATAAAATTGCTCAAGGATTATTCATAAAATATCTATGCGTGGATGATGAAGAAGAAATAAATGAAAATAGAAAAGGTGGATTTGGATCCACAAATAAGGAGAAAAAATGAAATTATATGATGAACTTAAATATAGAGGATTAGTAAATGATATTACTTCCCCTGATTTAATCGAAAAACTTAATAATGGAGGACTTACATTTTATATAGGTGTTGATCCAACTGGAGATTCACTTCATATAGGACATTATTCAAGTGTTATTACAATGACTAAAAGATTATTAGATGCTGGACATAAACCAATAATAATCGCAGGTGGTGGTACTGGTTTAATTGGAGATCCTAAGCCTAATACTGAGAGACCTATGATATCTAAAGAAGCAGTTAGTCATAATATTGAATGCATTAAAAAACAAATTAATTCACTACTTAAAACTGATGTTACTGTAGTAAATAATACTGAATGGTTAATGGAAATGAACGCTATTGATTACTTAAGAGATTATGGTAAATTCTTTAATATTAATTATATGTTATCTAAAGATACTGTTAAAAGAAGACTCGATATTGGAATTACATATACTGAGTTTTCTTATATGATACTTCAATCAATAGATTTCTTAAAATTATATGAAAAATACAATTGTGTACTTCAAATTGGTGGTCAAGATCAATGGGGCAATATTACTTCAGGACTTGAACTAATTAGAAAAGTACATGGAATAGAAACTGAATGTTATGGAATGACAATGCCACTTATTACTAGAGCTGATGGTTCTAAATTCGGTAAAAGCGAAAGTGGTGGGAGTATATATTTAGATAAAACTAAAACTACACCATATGAAATGTATCAATATTTTATTAATGCTGAAGACTCTAAAGTAATTGAATACATTAAGATGTTAACCTTTATTCCAGTTTCTGAAATAAAAGAATTAGAATTATCACTAAAGAATGAACCAGAAAAAAGACTTTGTCAAAAGACTTTAGCATATGAAGTAGTAAAGTTTATTCATGGAGAAGATGAAGCAAATAATGCACAAAAGATAAGTGAAGAAGTATTTACTAAAGGATATAGTGATTTAGGTATGCCTGAAGTTAGTATAAGTTTAGAAGAAACAAATAATATTATAGATTTATTAATTATATCTAATATAACTAATTCTAAAAGTGAAGCAAGAAGACTTATAGAACAAAATGGAATAAGTATAAATAATGAAAAAATAAATGATTTAACATTTAAAATAACTAAAGAATTGTTTGATAATGATTATCTAGTGCTTAGCAAAGGAAAGAAAATTCATATTAAAATAATACTTAAATAATGTAGACTTCTACATTTTTTCTTTAATATATTCAAGTTTTGTTATATAATTATTAAGAGAGTAGGTAATACATGAAAAAATTAAATATATTTGATGATAGGTTAGCAAAGTTTATTTTATGTGTAATAGTTATATGTAGTATGTATATAGTACCTACATTAATTTATAGTGCTTTAATAAATGTAATTAAACATGAAATGTTATGTAATGTAATATCTAATGTTATATATACTCTTTTATTAATATTAGTATTTTATAAAGAATTAGTTAGTGAATTTAAATTATTTAAAAGCAACTTTAAAGAGACAATTACTAAAAGTTTTAAATGGTATTTTATAGGATTATGTTTAATGTTAGTTTTTAATTTAATTTTAACTAGATTTTTAGGCGGAATATCTAATAATGAACAAACCATAAGAGAATATATTAATATTTATCCACTTTATACTTTGATAAGTGTTATGATAGTGGCACCAATAAGTGAAGAATTAATATTTAGAAAAAGTATAATGAGAACAACCAATAATAAATGGATTGGAAGTATAATCTGTGGACTTTTATTTGGATTTGCTCATGTTATTGATTATGTATATGATAGTCCAATAAGTGTACTATATATGTTACCTTATGCAGCTTTAGGATTTGTTTTTGCAATGATGGATTATGAAAATAAATCAGTTTATCCTTCTATTTTATATCATAGTTTTCATAATACATTTTCATTTATAGCAATTATTTTAATGGGTTTATTAGGATAGTAATATGGGGAAAAAAACATTTAAAACAAAGTTTATTAATTTCATTATATTTATAATATTAATAGCGTTAGGATTGTTTTTATATTCAAAATATTTGGGAGTAAAAGGTTTAATAGTTAAAGAATATAAAGTTGAAAGTAATATTCTTACTAAGAATTTTAGTGGTATTAAAATAGTACATATATCTGATATATTATATGGATCTACTGTTGATAATGATGATATTAATGATTTAGTTAAAAAAGTAAATGAACTTAAACCTGATATTATTGTTTTCACTGGAGACTTAGTAAGTACTAGTAAAAAACTTAGTGAATCGGAAACTGAATTTTTAGAAACTTCATTAGAAAGTATGGAAGCAACTATTGGAAAATATGCTATTAAAGGAGACTATGACTATAAACTATCATCATATGAAACAATAATGAATAATGGAAAGTTTACTTTATTAAGTAATTCATATGAAGAAATATTTTATAAAGATGATAGAAGTATATATATTGTAGGACTTCCTAGTATGACTAAGGATACCATAGATTTATCTAAATCATTTGAGTTTTATAAAGATGAAAATAGAAAATATACTATAGTGCTTATACATGAAGGTAATACAATTTCTAAACTTGATTCTAGCGATTATGAAGTTGATTTAATACTTGGAGGTCATTCTCTTAACGGAAGTGTAATAGTACCTTATTATGGCTCAATATTTATCCCAAAAGAGTCAAGTAAATATTATGCTCCGACATATGAAAAAGGAATAACTAAAATATTCATATCAAGTGGT
Organism: uncultured Clostridium sp.; assembly: GCA_964456325.1. Taxonomy (GTDB): domain Bacteria; phylum Bacillota_I; class Bacilli_A; order RF39; family UBA660; genus CAG-1000. The sequence goes on from CAYVZW010000076.1 coordinate 3,453, forward strand.
ATTGGAACATTAAATAATCCATATAGATTTATGAACAAACCATCATTTAATTTAATAAGATTAAAATCTCTTTAATAGTTATTAATACATTCATAATTTACTATTATGTATATTATATAATAGGTGATATTATGTATAAATATAATTATTCAAGTAATAGATTTGGTTTTGCAGCACCATTTTTAGTAGGTGCTTTAGTAGGTGGAGGAGCAGTATCTTATTTTAATCCATATAGACCAAGACCAGTTTATTATCCTAATCAATACTATCCATATTATTAGGAATCATTATTTTAACTTCAGTGTATGAGTTTAATTCGGAAATATATTCAATAGTGCCATTATGCATATTAATAATCTCTTTTGAAAGACTGAGTCCTAAACCTGTACCTGATTTTTTCTTTGAATAAAATGGAGTAAATAAATTATTTAATGTTTCTTTATCCATTCCTTTTCCATTATCAGTTATTTTAATATAAGTTGAATTTTTCTTACTATAAGCATTAATAGTGATAATACCATTATCATCTAGTGATTCAATAGAGTTTTTAACTAAATTAATTAATACTTGTTTTATCCTTTTTTTATCAGCATACATTTTAATTTTATTACTACATAAATAACTACATTTAATTTTCTTATCTGAATAGAATGGAATTATATCATATTTTAATTCTTTGATTATATCATTTAAAATAAATTCTTCTTTTTTAATACATAAATGATTTAAATCTTTAAAATCATTTATTATATCTAAAGCATAATTAACTTCATTTAATAATGCTTTTTTTGATTTAACAATACTTTTACTATCAAGTATTTCTAAATATCCTTTAATAACAACTAATGGATTCTTTATTTCATGTGATATTTTACATACATTTGTTTTAAGTTCTCTATCTTTACTTACATCATTTAATGTCTTATATGTTTTTAATAATGTTTTAACTTTATATATAAGTATAGTTACTATATATGTCATTATTATATAAATAATATAAGTAAATATATTTTTAATTGTAAACTCATCATAAATAAGAATATAAATACTCATAAATATAGTAGATAATAGTAAATACATATTCATTAAAAACATTCTTGAAGATGTTCTCCTAGAGTAATAAAAATATAATAAATAATATGATAAAAATAATGATATATATAATAAAATAGCATCACTATTAATACTATAAAGATACATTATATTAATAATACTTAAAGAGACAGAAGTCTTTGTTTTATTATAAAGAAATGACAGTAGAATAGGTATAGATATAGTACATACTAGTTCAATTATTCTATATTTACTATATATATAAATAAGTATTATCAACATGAAATAAAGTACTAATTCTAAATATATATCTTTTTCTCCAACTTTAAATTTCTTTTTAAACGTAACAAATATTATATACAGTGTTATTGGAAAACAAATAAATACGATGTTTAAACAAAATAATTCTATTAATTTCATAATCTCACCAAGTTTCATCTTATCATATATGTAGTGTCGAAAAATGTCAAATTATGTCGAATATAATAAAAAAAGTAAGAAATCTCTTACTTTAAATCAATCATATATTTTTTTAATTGTTTTGAATTAGGTCCAAATATTATTTTTAATTGATTATC
>CAYVZW010000077.1:0-5010 GCA_964456325.1 uncultured Clostridium sp.
AAACCAATGTTACCAGCTAAATGTGTCTTACCATGATAATACTCATTTACTATTTCATATGTTAATGATGTAGTTGTAGTTTTACCATTCGTTCCAGTAATACCTATAATAGTTACATCTTCAGGAAGTAAATGATAAGCCATTTCTATTTCATTAATAACTTTAATATTATTTTCTTCACAAAACTTTAAATACTTATGATCAAAATGTACACCAGGATTTTTAATTAAGTAGTCAAAGCTCTTATCTAATACATCATCTGGATGACTTCCAAGAATAACTTTAACTCCAAGACTCTCTAATTCTTTAATATGCCCTTCATCTTGTTTCTCATTTTTATCATTTATTACTATATAATTATTTCTTTTAGCAAGAACTTTAGCGGCTTCATAACCACTTCTAGCCATACCTAAAATAAATATTTTCTTATTCTCAAACATACATTCCTCCATATTAATTATATAATAACAAATTAAATAAAAATATGATTTATAATAATATTTACATTTAACCAATAAAAAAGAATTACCTAGTTATGCTATGAACTGAACAATATTAAATTATCAATAGAGTACAGCATACATAATAGATAGATTCTTTTCATGTGTTAATAACACATGCATACATGTTACCACATATTTATTTTGATTTCAACATATCTCTTGCAGCTACAAGACCGGTAGCGGCAGCTGTGACTATATTTCCTGCTTTACCGGAGCCATCTCCAATAAAGTAAATATCATAATCTTCAAGTTTAAATTGATTATTCGTATCAATCTCATTACTAAAGAATTTAATTTCAGGTCCATATAATAATGTTTCATCATTATTAACTCCAGGGATTATTTTATCCAGTTTTTCTAAACCTTCTAAAATATTAGTTATTATTCTATGTGGAAGAATTAATGCAAGATCTCCAGCAACGCAGTCTTTTAATGTTGGCTCAATGAATCCTTTGTTAATTCTTTTCCACTCACTGCGTCTTCCTTTTTTCAAATCTCTAAGTGTTTGAATAATAGGTTTCCCATCTCCAAGAACATTTGCTATTCTAGCAATGCTTTCACCATATAGTCTTGTATTAGTAGCCGGTTCAGTAAGACCTACTTTACTTATAAATGCAAAGTTAGAATTATTTGATTTAACATCTTTTAATGAATGTCCATTTACACAAATAAAACCATAATAGTTTTCTTTCGCAACAAACCCACCAGGATTAGTACAAAATGTTCTTATTTCATCAGTATAAGTATCTGTCTTAATAAATATAGTTGGATCATAAATTACTTTAGTAATGTCTTCAAGTATTTCTTTTCTTACTTCAACTCTAACTCCAATCTCTATACTTTGAGAAGTATATGGAATATTATATTTATCAGCAAGTTCTTGTATCCATTTAGCACCTGTTCTTCCAGGAGCAACAACTACCTTATTTGAAGTAATTGTAGTTTCAGTCTTTCCTTTTGTATATGTTATATTATGTTCATCCTTTTTTATTGATTTGATATCAGTGACATCACATCCAGGTATTATTTCAACACCTTTATTTTCAAGAAAATTGGTAAATTCAGTTATATATCCCGGTAATTTATCACTTCCTAAATGTTTTTGTTTAATAACAAGAAGTCTTGCTCCATTTTTAGCAATTTCTTTTTTTATTAAGTCAGCTTCTTCCATATTAGATGGATACACATCACTATCCATTCCAAACTTTGTAAATATTTTTTCAGTATCATCTATTAAACTATACGCTTCAGATTGAGGCATATATTTAAATAAATCACTCTTACCTAGTTTAGGAATAAAATTAAGCTTGCCATCTGAAAATGTTCCTGCTCCTCCAAATCCTGAAAGTATTTGACATGGTTGACAATTCAAACATTTTCCTCCATTAATTTTCATTGGACATAGTCTTTTTTCGGCTCTTACTCCTTTGTCAATTAATGCTATTTTAAGATTCGAATTATTTAATATTAATTCATAAGCACAAAATAATCCAGCAGGTCCTGCTCCTACTATTACAACATCATAGATCTTCATATTCGCTCCTTTTTATACATAATTTGCTCATTTATGTGTATTTTCTTCTAATTTTCTATATGCAACCTTACCAACTAATGTAGTTGGAAGATTTTTTCTAAATTCATAAGCAACAGGTAAACTGTATTTAGCAAGATTCTTTTCACAATAACTTCTAAGTTCTTTTTCAACTTCTTTAGAAGGTTTCAAGTCATCCCTAAGAACAATAAATGCTTTTGCCACTTGAACTTTTTTAGGATGTGGAATTCCAATAACTGTACTTGTAAAAACATATGGATGACTGTTTAAAACAGTTTCTATATAGCTTGGATATAAATTATATCCATTAGATATTATTACTCTTTTAATACGTTGTTTAAAATACACATACCCATCTTCATCCATGCATCCAACATCTCCAGTATGTAACCATACTCTATTATCAGCATGTACTTGTAAAGTTTGCATAGTTGCTGAAAGATTATTTAAGTATCCCATCATTACTGTAGGTCCACTTATACATATTTCTCCATCAACTCCATATTTAGCTTCATCATGGGTTCCAATATTAACAATTTTATAACATGTATCAGGAAATGGAACACCTATTGAACCGTTTCTATATCCACCAGTTGGAGATAAACATGTAGCGGCACTTGCTTCAGTAAGTCCATAACCTATTCTTACTTCAGCACTACTTCCATGATTATGCAAGAATTCATCTATTCTTCCTTTCAATTCACTTGACATAAAGTCTCCGCCACTAACAACACATTTAAGAGTTACTAAATCATGTTTACCTACATTACATTTAGTAAGATATTCAAACAAAGATGGTACTCCACATACAAATGATATTTTATGCTTTTTAATTAATTTTGGAAATTCTTTAGATGAGAAATTAGGTATTAAAACAACTCTCATTCCACAACATAATGTTGTATGTATACATACTCCAAGACCAAATCCATGAAATATAGGTAGAATTGCTAAAATAGATTCTCCAGGGCCTGAAGGATCACACATCAAATGACATTCAAGAGCAAGTGCATTAAAATTTAAGTTAGATAGAAGTATCCCCTTAGGATCTCCACTAGTTCCACCACTAAATAGTATTACTGCAGGATCATTTGCTCCTTTTAAACATGCAACTTCACCTTCATAATCATATCCATAATTTAAAAATTCTTTCCATGTCATTATATCATTTGTAAGCTCTATCTTTGGTACAGTTCCTCTACTCTTAAATTTATATAAAAATTTCTTTGTAGGTTTTAAATTGTCTCCAACTGAAGCAACTACCACTTTAGTTATACATGTATTATCAACTATGTTATGTACTTTATCATACACTAAATCAAGAGTAAGTAAAAATGTTGCATGTGCTTCATTAATATAATGCTCTATTTCATTTTCAGCAGATAACGGATGTATTAATGCAGCTATTGCTCCAACCATATTAACAGCATAAAACATCATTACAGCTTGAGGAGTATTAGGCATACATATTGCGACTTTATCGCCTTCACCTATTCCTTGAGCTTTTAATGATTTAGCAGTATCTTTAATTTTTTCATAAAAATTTCTATAATTACATGTCGCACCATAATATTCATAAGCAATTAAATCAGGATATCTTGCAACTGCTTCAAGTAAATAACCAACCATACTTCCCTTAGGATAGTCTAATTTAGATGGAACTCCTTCTTTATAATACTTAGTCCATGGTGTTAATACAACATTTTTCTTTTTTAGTTTTTCAATTCTTTTAAGTTCTCTATCTCTTTTTTTATTTTCTCTTTTAAGAGACTTCTCATTCTTTCTTTTAAGTCTTTCTTCTTCTTTACTTTTCTTCTTCAACTCTGATTCGTTCATTAAAAGGTACCTCCAATAATTCAGGATGTTCTAATACATATGCAAACATTCTAACCGATTTAGCAAAATAATATCCATCCGAAATTCTTTCATCACAATTTATACCAAAATCACAAACATCTGCTACATATTCTTTACCATCTTTATCAATTAATTTTTCTTTATGAATTTCACCAATTGTTATAATTATTGAACTTGTACCAAAATTAGTAATATTATGATATATAGAACCAATCTTCAAATTACCTAAATTTGATAATATTGCACTACTATAGTATATATTATCTTCAGTTAGTGATGTTGGTAACCATCCTCTTTGATCTAACCATTTATAAGTACCAATTATTGGAACTCTAAAAAACTTAGGTAGCCTTCCTAATTTATCAACAACATCATTAGTATTTTCTTTTTTATCTCCAGCCTTGCTTTCTCTAGTTCTTCCAACTTTTTCACTTATTTTATTTCTTATATTAAATATATTATCTTCTTTATCAGTTTTTATATTTATCATAACTTCTTCACTAGAATCATCAAGTGCTATTTTAGCAACAAAAGCAAGAACAACATCATTTCTTTCATATGTCACTCTATTACAAATAAATCTATTAAGTAAAGGTCTTTCATAGAATAGTCTAGCAAAAGCAGTTGAAAAAGCATGAAAATATGTAAGTTTATTTTCTTTATCATCGTATTTATGTTTAGTAATGTATTTTACTAATTCACTAACATCAACCTTTAAATTAATATACACATCACTATCACATCTTCTAGGTTTAAGATCTATACATATATTATGTAACCCATCAACATTTCTAACCCTCTTAGCATCTTTTCTATCACCGAATTTTCTTTTCATATTTACCTCACATTACCATATAATTATATTTTATTTTTAATGATAATGCAATATAAAGTAAAAAATAAAACCTAACAGTTATTCAAAACTATGAGGTTTTAGCATTGACATTTTTATCAAATTTTATTCTAACATTTATAAAGGTTATTCTTATAAATATTTTTTTCCTCGTTTCACTCGTAAAATATAACTCCATTATCAGTCTAATCCTATATCTTAAACTTCAAAGCAATTGTTGGTATTAACTACTTGCTTTGCACGAA
>CAYVZW010000078.1:0-4980 GCA_964456325.1 uncultured Clostridium sp.
ACTTATTTAGCAAACTGTCTTTTTTAATGATGTCTACCCTAAGGGGTGCATTTCATTGTATTATTTTTGTCTTTTTTAATGTATAATATTTATAGAGGTATCAATATGTTTATAAAAGATATTTTAACTATATGTAATGGAAAACTATTATGTGGAAATGATGACATTGCAGTAAGCAAGTTTTCGAAAGATACAAGAACAATTAGTAAAGGCGAAATATATGTTGGTATTAAAGGTGAAAAGTTTGATGGTAATGACTATATAGCAAATGCTTTTGAAAAAGGCGCTTCTGCTGCAATAACTGATAAAAGTGATTTAGATATAACAGAATTTAAAGATAAAACTATTATAAAAGTATCAAATAGTATAGATGCTCTTTGTGATATGGCAAAAAATAAAAGAGATAATTTTAATGGTATGGTAGTTGGTGTTACAGGAAGTGTGGGTAAAACAACAACTAAAGATTTAATAGCTTCAGTATTATCAAAAAAGTATAAAGTATTAAAAACTGAAGAAAGTTTTAACAATAATATTGGTCTTCCACTTAGTATTTTAAATAATAATGGGGAAGTTTGGGTTATTGAAATGGGTATGAATGGATTTGGTGAAATTAGCTACTTATCTAAGATTGTTAAACCATCAATATCAGTAATTACAAATATCGGAACATCGCATATTGGTCTGCTTGGTTCAAGAGAAAATATTTTAAAAGCAAAATTGGAAATATTAGATGGAATGTCTGAAAGAATATTAATTATTAATAACGATAATGATTTGCTTCATAAATATTATCTTGAAAATAAAGATGGAATAATAACTGTAGGAATAAATAATAATTCTATGTACAATGCAATAATAAGCAATAATGTTTTAATTAATAATAAAGAATGTAATTTATTTAGTAATGAAGAACCACTTGTTATAGATTCATTACTTGCATATGCGGTTGGTAAAGAACTAAAAGTTGATGATAAAAAAATAATAGAAGCATTAGAACATTTTAAACAAGAAGGAAATAGACTGAAAGAAGATAAATCACAATCTGGATTTATTATAATTAATGATGCTTTTAATGCAAGCTTTGATTCTGTGAAGTTAGCTATAGATTATTTGTCTAAGTATAGTAATAAAAAAGTATTAGTATTAGGAGACATGTTAGAGCTTGGTAAATATTCAAAAAAACTACATACTGAAGTTGGTAAGTATATTAGCAGATCTAATATAAGCACTTTAATAACAGTGGGAAATGAATCATTGTATATAAGTAATAGTGCCATTGAAAACGGATTTACAGGAAAAATTAAACACTTTTATGATAATGAAAAATGTTATGAATATATTAAAAAGACAATAAATAAAGATGATGTTGTTTTATTTAAAGCATCAAAAAAAATGAATTTTGTTTCATTATGTGATAAAATAAAAAAGCTGTAATGCAAAAACGGGGGTTATTATGCATTCTATTAATTCTGATTTATTTAATCAATTAAAAAATTTACTTATATTAGGATATAGTTATAATGAGTTATTAACATATTTTAGTGTAGACAATAAACATTTAAATAATATGCTTGAGGGATTAAAAAATGATATTATTGAAAGTAGTAATGAATTTGATTTTTATATTATAAAAATTATTAACATTTTCATAAATAATAAAGATCTTACTAAAGATGAAACAAAGATATTATCTTCTTTTATTGAAAATACAGATAGAGTAAATATGTGTAAAAATAATAAAATTAGTAATAGTGAATATCTGAAAATATTAAAATCAATTTATGCGCATTTAATAATATATGAGAAAGATGCATGTCTGACTATTAAAGTAAAGAATGAAATTAATAAGTTAGAAGAAATAGGTAGTAAAGCTCAATCTTTAAATAGAAAAAAAATATATAAAAGTGATGATAAAGCTACTTTTGACATTGGTAAAAATGCTTTAAAAGTCATGAAAAATAATAGAAAGTTTAATAAAGAGTTAAGTGGTGATACTGAGTCAAAAAAGCATAGAAAGATAAACCCACCAAGAGCAAAAATTTGTGATAGGGTAATTGAATCTAGTGCTAGAAGCATTGAAGTTAAAGATATAGGAGAGCATAATAATTTAAGATTATTAGTTATAGCGGATACACATTATGGACATATAAATGAAAATACTACATTCGTACAACAAGTTTATGAATATGCTTCAAAATATAACATTAACATGATAATACATGCAGGTGACGTTATTGAAGGTGATGTAGATGGCTTTTTAAGTTGCAAAAGTGAGTATTCAACTATTTTATCACAAATAGGTCATGTTTTTAAGGACTACCCATATGATGAAAATATTCGAAATTATATATTACTAGGGAATCATGATGCTAGTTTTCTAATTAATGATGGGGTTGACTTGTATGATGAACTTGGTGATAGGAGTGATTTTGAATTATTAGGTTATAGAAATGCATTTATAAAAGTAGGCAATGAATATATTTTTGTGAAGCATTCAATACCAAGAATGACTAATCCGTTTAAAGAAGAGGAAGTTTTTTTAAACTTTTATGGACATGCACATTTATTTGAACTATATCACAATGCTAATATGGCAAGTGCTAAGGTGCCAGCTTTAAGCTTAGTAAAAACAAGTGGAACATTGAGCAAAGGATTTCTTGATGTTGAATTAACATTTGATAATGGTTATGCAACAAGTATTAGCATCAATTACATACCGGTAAAAGAAGAAGAGAAGGAGGGTTATATAAGAATATTAAAATAGAATAGTAGAACATAGCGAAGGAGGATATATGTTTAAAAAAAGAAAAATTATATTGGCAGAATTAGAAGCAGAAAGAGAATATCAAGTATTAATTGATACTTTAAATAGTAAGGACAATTTATTGGATTTATATGAAACAGGGTCTATGTCAGAACTTGGATGTGAAATATTTGGAAGAAAAGTAAATTCATGTCTTCCTAATTTAGAATTATTAGATTGCATTCAGATTAGAATTGGTGACTACATGCCTGCGGGTACATATTTCTATAGATTAATGTCTAAAAAATTAACTTCTAATAAACCAGTAGAAAAATTATTAAAATAAAAAGGTCTTCACAATTGTGAGGATCTTTTAGTTTATATTTAATATCATTGGAATAATAATAGGTCTTCTACCAGTTAGTTCAATAATATAAGTATTAATATCTAAGATTATTCTATTTTTTAAGTCTGTTAAGTTGAAATTATCTTTTTCAAGTTCATTTAACGCAATAATACTTGTTTTATCTTGTATCTTTTTAATTAAATCTTGATTATCATTTACAATTACAAAACCTCTTGTTGTAATGTTTGGTTCAAGTAACATTTTTTTGTTTTTAACATCAATATTTAGTATTACAACAAGTACTCCATCAGTTGACATAATTTTCCTATCTTTGATTATAGAAGTACCAACATCACCAACTCTATTACCATCTACATATATATCATTTATATTTATGCTTGTTTTTTTATAAACTTTTTCATCTTTTATAGCAAGTACATCTCCATTTTTTAGAACAAATGTGTTTTCTTCTGGAACATCACAATGAATACCTAACTCTGCATGTTCTTTTAACATTCTGTATTCTCCATGCATTGGCATAAAGTATTTTGGTTTTACAAGTCTAATTAGAAGTTTAAGTTCATCTTGTTTAGCATGTCCACTTGTATGTACATCATATTCACTAGCATTAGTATAAACTTTAGCACCTTTTAAATATAATTTATTAATAATGCGATTAACTGCTAAAGCATTACCTGGAATTGGTTTAGATGAGAATATAACAATATCATTTGGTAAAAGTGTTATATTTCTATCATTTCCATTCGCAATACGAGATAGGGCAGCAAGAGGTTCACCTTGAGAACCAGTGCATAGTAAACATACTTTACTAGGATCCATCTTGTTAGCTTCATCACTTGTAATAAATATTTCTTTATCTGTTATGTATCCACATTGAAGAGCGATATCTATACTTGTATTCATACTTCTTCCGAATACTACTACTTTTCTATTATTTGTTTTACATGTTTCGACTATATGAGTAAGTCTATATATATTACTAGCAAATGTAGCAAGTATAATTCTTGATTTAGTATTATTAGCAAATATTTCGCCTAATGCTTCATCAACAACTGACTCACTTTCTGAAAATCCTGGAACTAATGCATTTGTTGAATCACTTAGTAGTAGAGTAACTCCTTTGTTACCAATATCAGCAATTTTTCCAAGGTTAGCAACTGGTCCGATTGGAGTAAGATCAAACTTAAAGTCTCCAGTTTCAACAATTGTTCCATTAGGAGTATGAATTGCCATACCAAAAGAATCAGGTATTGAGTGTGTTGTTGTAAAGAATTCAATATTAAAATACTTTGATTTAATATTCAATTCTTCATTCACTATTACCATTTTAGGAAGAGGAACATTTCTCTCTTCACATTTATTTTTTATTAATTTACTAGCAATATTAGGAGTATAAATAACTGGAATATTAATGTTTTGTAACAAAAATGGTATTCCTCCGATATGATCTTCATGACCATGTGTTATTATTAATCCTTTTATTTTATCTTGTAAAGGTTTTAGGTGAGTATAGTCCGCTAAAACATAATCTATTCCGAGTAAGTTCTCTTCTGGAAACATTACACCACAGTCCACTATAAATAATTCTTCTTCATGCATTATTACATACATATTTTTACCGACTTCGCCTAAGCCACCTAAAGCACAAACTAAAGTCTCTTTATTATCACTTTTCATTCTTATCATCCCTTCAAAAAGTTTAAATTTGTAATAGTATTATAGCAAATATATTTGGTTTTGTCTACTAAATTCATTTCTTTTGACTTTAGATAAGCATGTATGATTAAATAAATGATTATTCACTATAGACTTAATATAAATAGTTTAAGAATATTATTATGTTTGATAATAAGTAATAATAATGATAAAA
>CAYVZW010000079.1:0-4947 GCA_964456325.1 uncultured Clostridium sp.
ACTTCGAGACATTTTCCCAAGTTAATACTTAAGACATTATCATAAATTAATCATAGAAAATGCACTTTTTTTATTAATTTATATTGCAATAATTTTTTTAATTTGTTATAATCATGTATATAGTAGGAGGCTTTAATGAAAGGATTAATATTTGAGTTAAGTTATTTTGGACATTAAGTATGCGGTCGAAGGTAGAAGTTTACTGGAGAAGTACCTAAAATTTAAATTAAATTTTATTACCTCTTTTTGTAATATTGTCTTACCTTTGAAGATAAGTAATGATAAAAGCATAAAAGAAAAATTGTATAATTACTATATTTTAACTAATTTTGAAAAGATTGATTTTGATAAAGTAATTAATGATAGAAATACCTCTTTAAATCAAATATTTAATAAAAATAATATTAGAATTAAAGAAGTAAGAGATATATGCTTTTGTCTAATTGATATCGATACTTTATTTGAATGGAAGAGTGATAATCTAGATGCAAAAGAAATAAAGTATAGGAAATCATTAATAGATATGGCCACTACTATTTATATCGCTATTCTGTACGATGAATATATCTTACAAAATAGAAAGTCCAAATTATCTTTTGAAGATATTAGTAATAAAATTACTAATAAATTAAAAGGAATTGTCGAAGTTGATTTATTAATTAAATTGAGAGAAAAAAAAGATAGCATTGAAAAACTATTTAATGATACAATCTTGTCTAATAATAAATTCACTACATTATTAAAAGATTATTCTACATTTAAAGGTAAACTTTATAGGATAGAAAATCCAAATAATGAAAAATTATATTTGAGTTCACTTGAATATAATATTAAAGAATTTAGTTCTGAAAATAAGAATGAAGTTATTAAAATAAGTAATAGAGATACTATTAAAACAGGTCTTAAAAAGATTGAAATCGATTTTAATACATTATTTATTGGAATGTCTATATTAAATAATATAGAATTTAATGAAATAATAGAATTAAATGTAGGATTTTTATCCAATAAGAATAATTCATTGTATTTGATTAATAGATTAAACATTCTAAAACATTATATTTACTTAAGCATACCATATGATTCATTAGAAAAATATGGAGAGCAAATTGATCTATTAAAATCTAAAGGTTTTAATATAATTATGCATCAAAGTGAAAAAAATGTCGAAAAAAGTATTAATGATAAAGATATTAAGGATTGCAATTATTTCATAATAGATTATAGCGATAATGATGAATTTGGCAACATATTATCTAAATTAAAAGAAAATAAAGTGAAAGCTATTGTTAAAAATGTTAAAAGCAAAGTTATTGCTAAAAACAAAGACATAGAGTATTATACTTTATTGCAGGGAGTTAAAGATGAAGGATAAGTTATATGCCAATACTACGGCCAAGAAGGTATACAAAAGAAGTATTGTAGGAAGAGTAGCATTTATAGTATTTTTGTTCTTGTTACTATTCTTATCAACATTATATTGTGTACTTTATGTAGTAAATCAAAAAGGAAACTTTACTATCACGTTAGATCCTAACCTTAGTGCTAATAAGCATATAGTTATGTCTGCTACAAGTGATTTTAAAGAAACTCCACTAAGGCTTGAAACAACTGCTTTAGATTATATGGATAATATAACACAGAGTTGGTTGCCACTTAATATAGCAACTGATTACGAAGGAGAACATAATGGTAATAATTTCATGGCCTATACATTTTTTGTTAAAAATATAGGAACTGAAACAACTAATTATGTTATGACTTTAGATATATTATCTGTTATTAAAAACGTAGATGATGCTATTCGAATCATCATGTACACTAATGATGAACCCAAAGAGGTTTATGCAAAACTAAGTGCTCGAACTGGTAATGCGGAGGAAGGAACCATTCCATTTGCCAGTAGTAGTGAAGCATTTATAAAACGAAGGAATAATATAGTCCCTGATGAAGTAGATAAATATACAATAGTTATATTCTTAGAAGGAAATGACTTTGAGTGTGTTGATGCTATATTAGGCGGGGAAATGAAAATGATATTGTCTTTAGCAGAAGACAAAACGTAGAAAGAAGGAAAAATATGAAAAAGAAAAATATTTTAATAGCGTTTTTAATGCTATTACTAACTGGTGTAGCGTTGTCCACAGCATCATATGCATGGTTCACGGCTAACACCTCAATACAACTTGGTAGAATTGATGTACAAGTTCAAGCTACCAATGGTATTCAAGTATCAACTGATGCAACTAATTGGAAGGGTACTTTAACTACTGATGAGTTAAGAAATGCTTATTACTCTGGTGGCGGAAATACATCTGTAACACAATTTCCAGATGTAGATAATGATAATTATTTACAACCTGTATCTACAGCTGGTACTATAACTTCAGGAAAATTCAATATGTTTTATGGACAATTACAAACTGATGGAAGCATAACATTAACTACTGCAACTGAAACATCTGGAACATGTAACATTACTGCAGCAACTACATCTGAAGCATGTACTGCAGCAAGTGGAACATGGGTTGCAGCTATTAACAAATGTACTGTTGCTTCTGTTCATACAAAAGAAACATGTACTACAACTGGTACAGCTTGGGCTGAAAATCCTAGTGCATACTTTATTGCATTTGATTTATTCATCCAATCTTCAGGAGCTGCTAATTTAGAAATAGGATTACTTCCTACTTCAACAGTAGCTACAAATACTGGTACAGATGCTGGATTAAAGAGTTCAATAAGAGTAGGATTTATTAACTTAGGTGTTGATAATACATTTACTCAAAATACATCTTATGCATTAAATACTGCAACTGAATACTCAATTTGGGAACCAAATGCTGAAATTCATACACCTAAAGCAATTTCTCAAGGTACAGCTGTAAATGGAACAAAATATGCATATAAAGGTGTTATTGCAACTGGTGAAGCTGTAGTATTAAATAATGCAACACAATTCTCAGATGCTCCTGTTCAATCAGCTGGTGAAGATAATATTATTAGTACTAAATCAACAAATGATTATTTTTTAAGAGCAACTTCTATGACAACAGCAACATATCCATCTACTAATGCATGGAGTACAGAAAATTATCCAACAATGTTTACAGTTCATCAAGGTATTAACAAAGTGAGACTTTATATTTGGATAGAAGGACAAGATGTTGACTGCGAAAATAGTGCGAGTCTTGGTAGCGCAGTAGGTGTAACTATTAACCTAAATGCCAAACAATAGGTGATTAAATGAAAAAAATACTATCAATTATGGGAAATGTTCTTTTGGTGATAGTAATAATAATCGCTGTTGTTATGACCTTTGCATCATTGAATACTAATGATAAAGGTTTACCAGAAGTCGGTGGTTACATTGTAATGAATATACAATCAGGATCAATGGAGCCAACAATTAAAACAGGGGATTTAATTATTACAAAAACAGTTCAAAATCCATACAAATTAGAAGTTGGAGATATTGTTTCATATGTAGGATATGAAGGTGAAAATTTAATTATTATCACCCACAGAATTACATCAATTACTGGTGAGGGAAGTGGAGTCACATATGTTACTAAGGGAGATAATAACCCTACTGTTGATGAAGTTGAGGTAAATCCTTCATCAATAGTATCAAAGTATGAGAACATTAGAATGCCAGTTCTTGGTACAATATTCTCATTCCTATCTGGTAGAGTTGGATTCTTCGTTTGTATAGTTCTCCCACTATTTATGTTATTTGTTTACCAAATATATAAATTTATAGCAACAATTATGGAAGAAAAAAAGAAAGAACTAATTGAACAAATTAGAAAAGAACAAGCTAAAGAAAGTCATGCTTAATGGCTTTCTTTTTTTGATGGGAAAATGCCTAAAAAAAATATAAAAAACGAGCATTTTTATTGAGAATAATGTCGAAAAATGTTATACTAAATATGTATACTGAATAATAGGTAACAATAGGAGTATAAATATGAATTTTTTTGTAAGATTTCTATATGATTTTATGTCCCAATTCTTTAATGGACTAATAAGAATATTTAAAAATATTGGTCTTGGACTATATGATATGTTTAATTTTAAGGCTTATGCAACTATTGTTGAAGGATATAAAGGTGAAATAACAGGAACAAAATGGGTGGTAGTTGGTCTTGTTGTTTTAGTGTTTATTGTTATTCTTTCTATTCTTGTATTCCTTGTATTTCTAATAATTAGAAAATATATCAGAGTTAGAAAAACATTAGTTGAACAAGAATCTTTATTACAAGAAATTGGTGAATTAAATCAATCTGTATATAAATTAACACAAGAAAAGCAAGATATTCTAGCAATGAAAGTAAGTCAAATAGGTCTTCAGCCTGGAGTAAGTGCTACTGAAGAAGTTAGTGGTTCAACTGAAACTAAAGAAGGTGAAAAGAAAGAAGACACTGGTCAAACTAATGCTGTTGATAGAGATAAGAGTAGGTTCTATAAGTTAACTCAAATTGATATAGCGATGGAAAATTATAAAGCACCAAACTTTAATAATAAGTTTACATTAGAAGAGTTGTGTGAGCAATTCAGAAATTATGCAGCATCAAAAATGAAACTTTATTATAAGATTGATATTATTAGACTTTTTGTAGCAGCCCTAGGAGCAACTAGATTAGTAATTCTTCAAGGTATATCTGGAACAGGAAAAACTTCTCTTCCATATGCATGGGGTAAATTTACTAAAAATGATGCAGTTATTGCTTCAGTACAACCATCTTGGAGAGATAGAACAGAACTATTTGGATTCTTTAATGAATTTACAAAAAAGTTCAATGAAACAGAAGTCCTTAGTAAAATGTATGAAGCTAAATACAAAGATATTGTATATCTAACAATCCTAGATGAAATGAATATCGCTCGTGTTGAATACTATTTTGCTGAAATGCTATCTATATTAGAAATGCCTAGTAGAGATGA
>CAYVZW010000080.1:0-4785 GCA_964456325.1 uncultured Clostridium sp.
AAAGAAAGAATAAAGAAAATAATAATGAGGTAGAGGGTAAAACAAACATCAACTGGTATCCAGGTCACATGGCAAAAACTAAAAGAGAAATAAATGATATAATGCCATCTATTGATGTTGTATTTGAGATAGTTGATGCTAGAATTCCAAAGAGTTCTCATATACCAGACTTGGATAAATATACTAGAAGTAAAACAATGGTATTAATATTCAATAAGTATGATTTATGTGATACAGTTGAAACAAGTAAATGGATTAAATATTATGAAAATAATGGATTCAAAGTTTTAACATGTAATTCAAAAGATAATAATGACTATAAAAAAATATTTAATTTAGTTTCTTCTTTAATGAAAGAAACAAATGAAAAAAGATATAATAAAGGTCTTCTTCCTAAAAAAGCAAAATGCTTAGTAGTTGGAGTACCTAATGTGGGGAAAAGTACATTAATAAATAGAATAGTCGGTAAAAAAATAGCTGATATTGGTAATAAACCAGGAGTTACTAAAAGATTAAGTACAATAAGAATAAATAATGATATGGATTTAGTTGATACTCCGGGAATATTATGGCCTAAAATAGATGATGTGTTCACTGCTTATAATTTAGCAAGTATGTCAATTATCAAAGAAGAAATAATACCTATTACAGAAGTAGGAGTGCATATATTAAAATGTTTAAATAATTATAAACAAATACTAAAAAAAGAATTTAATTTAAGTGAATATAATGATGAAAATGTAGAAGAGTGTTTTGAAACAATATCTAAATATAAGAATATACCAGTAAAGGGTGAGGTTGATTATGAAAGAGTTTCATTATTGTTATTAAATTCAATAAAACAAGAAAAAATAAAAGGAATAACATTTGATAGAATATAGTTATTCTTTTTAATTTATACTTTAAAAGCCGATATTTCTTGATTTATTTGCTCGTTTATGTTATAATCTTACTATTATTCAAAGGGGGAATAGATATGGTAAGTTCTGTTATAAGATATGATGCTAGAGAAAGAAAAAATGAAATGCTTCTTGAGGTTAGAAATAGTCTTGTTGATAAGTGGTTAGCTCTTACAGGAGATGCTCAATTATCAAAACATATTGCTTGCTTAGTAGTTGATAGTAAGAAAGATGAAAGTAAAATAAAGGAAATATTTGAATTTGTAAGTATGTTATTCGCTTCTAAAGGATTAGGTTTAGAAAATGCAATAGAATATGTGAATAATCATAGAGAAGTACTTGAGTCTTCCAAGATAAAAATAATTGCTATGTTATCAGTATTAAGTATTGCACATTTAGAAGATGAAGCATTATTAGAATATCCTAAAGTATTTAGTGGCAACTACACAGTTGATAGAATGTATAGTTCAGTTAAAAGACAAAATGATACTGACGTTTCAATGGATAGTGTACTTCATAAATATGAAGAAGAAAGAAAATTACCAGATACAGATTTAGTAGCATTATCAAATATTAAATTAAAAATGTTTGTGGAAAATTACTTAAAAAATCAAATTAAAAATATAAATAATTCTAAAGAAACAAGATTATAAAGTAACAAATAGAAAAAGTTAAAAGAAATTAACTTTTTTTGTTTACATTTATGTAAATAATCTTTATAATAAATAACTAACTAAGGAGGAAACATGATTAAAAGTAATCTACCAGTTATATTATTAAAAGATCTTGTTTTACTCCCTTATCAAGAAGTAAGAGTTGAATTAAAAAGCGAAGTCTCTAAAAAAGTAACATCTATATCTAAACTATATCATGATAGTGAAGTTTTAATTGTGTGTCCAATTAATTCATTAGAAGAAATACCAGATGCTTCAGATTTACCAAGAATAGGCGTAGTTGGTAAAATAAGAAGTAATATAGATTTACCAAATGGAAATCAAAGAGTTACAATAGAAGGACTTTATAGAGTTAGAATAGTATCTTATGTTAATTATTCAAATGAAGAAGAAGTATTAGATAGTATAATAACAAATATAGAATTTAATTCAGATGCTGAATTAGAAGCAACTGCATATTTAAGAAAATTAATGAATGAATTAGAAAACTATATAGAAAAGAATCCATTTGTATCTAATTCAATAATGTCTCAAATTAAAGGAACTACTTCATTAGATAGATTAACTGATTTAATAGCTAATTTTTTACCATTATCATTTGAAAAGAAACTTAATTTAATGTTAGATACATCATGTGTAAGCAGAGCAAAATCATTAATAAAAGAAATAGCTATAGAAAATGCACTTATAGATTTAGAAGGTAAAATAGAAACTGAAATTAAAAAGAATCTTGATGATGAACAAAAAGAATATATATTAAAAGAAAAGATTAAAATAATTAAAGATGAACTTGGAGAATCAAACCCAAGAGAAGATGATATTACAAATGTAAAAAGTAGAATAAGTAAAACTAAATTACCAGATAGAATATATAAAAAAATAACTTTAGAACTAGAGAGATATGAAGCAACAAGTGAAATGAGTCCTGATGCTGGTGTTATTAGAAATTATATTGAATACTTGTTAACTGTTCCTTGGTATAAAGAAACTAAAGATGAAAAAGATTTAAATAAAATAGAAAAGAAATTAAATAATTCACATTATGGACTTAATGAAGCAAAGATGAGAATAGTAGAGTATATAGCAGTTAAATCAATAACTCCAGATATACAAAGTCCAATTATTTGTTTAGTAGGACCTCCCGGAGTAGGAAAAACTACATTTGCTGAGTCAATATCAGAAGCACTTAATAGAAAATTTGTTAAGATTTCATTAGGGGGTATGAGTGATTCAGCAGAGTTAGTCGGACATAGAAGAGCATATATAGGTTCTAATCCAGGAAAAATAGTATCTTCATTAATAAAATGTGAAAGTATTAATCCTGTATTTTTATTGGATGAAGTAGATAAAATAAAGAGTGACTATAAGGGAGATCCATCTAGTACACTTTTAGATATTTTAGATACTTCACAAAATAAAAGATTTGTTGATAACTATATAGATGAAGAAGTAGATTTAAGTAAGACATTATTTGTACTTACTGCAAATGATATTAATTCAATACCATCTGCTCTTTTAGATAGATTAGAAATCATAGAATTAACAGGTTACTCAGATCAAGAAAAATTAACTATTGCACGTGAGTATTTAGTACCATCTTTAATAAAAAAACATGGTTTAAAAAACAATGTTATTAAATTTGAAGATGCATCATTAATTAAAATGATTGAAGATTATACTAATGAAGCAGGAGTTAGAGAATTAGAAAGAGTTATTAGTAAGATAATAAGAAAAGTTATCACAGAGCATTCAAAATCATCTAGAAAAATAGTTAGTGTTAGAATAAAAGAGGAAGACTTATATAATTATTTAAAAACTGAATTAAATAGAAAAAATGAATTTAAAAAGATAACAAACCCAGGTGTTATTAAAGCAGTTGCTTATACTCCAATGGGAGGATGTGTTTTAGATATAGAATGTTCTTCATTTAAAGGTAGTGGTAAATATACATATACTGGTTCACTCGGAAAAGTAACTACTGAAAGTATAGAAGTTGCTATAAGTTACATAAGAAGTAATTCTACTTATTTTGATATAGATGAAGATTTCTTTAATACGCATGATATTCATATTCATTTTACAGAAGGTGCTGTGCAAAAAGATGGGCCTTCTGCTGGAATAGCTATTGTTACTGCTATAATATCTCATATAAAAGGTTTTATTATTAGTAGTACATTATCAATGACGGGAGAAATTACTTTAACAGGTGAAGTATTAAAAGTAGGTGGATTAAAAGAAAAATCTATTGCTTCAGTTAGAAATAAAATAAAAACATTATATATACCAGTATCTAATAAGACGGATATTGACCTTTTAGATAAAGAATTAGTTGATAATATTAATTTTGTATTTATTGAAAATTATAAAGATTTATATAAAAAAATATTTATAAAATAGTTTAATAAGTTTGACATTATAATCTAAAAATTATATAATTTTATTATGAAAATAGGTAGTTTAAGAAATACAATAGAATACATTTGTAAGAAAAACATATTTGTAATTATATTTGTTATTTTATTGTGTCCTATACTTGCTGTTAGTTATTCAAGTTTTATAGTTAATACAGATAACTATAGAGCAAGTGAAATGTATATAGGAAAACTATTATATTCAATGAAAATAAATGGAACATCAAGAAATACATTAACAGTTACACCAGGGTATAATGAAGTAACAATAGAAGTTACTTCATTAAATACAGTATCAAGTAATTATAAGGTTGTATACGCTACAAACTCAAATATAAGTATTGTTTATGCGGAAGATGACAATGAACCTACTTATGGACTTATAACTAATACAAAAACATCTACTATATCAATAAGAAACACAAGTACAAATAATATTACAATTACTTTTGATATAGTAGGAGGATATACAACAGATGAACTTACAAATATAACACCAAATACAGGATATACAGAAGTATCTTCAAACTATTTAAAATATGATATAAATACAATAACAATGTACATAGATGGTGCGAGGGTAACAGGATTAGATTCAACAAAACTTTATGATTTATTATCTACTAGTAATTGTATTAATGGAGAAACAATAACATGGAGTAATTCGATTAAATCAATTACTGTTTATCCAATAACTAATCAAACAAAGTGCCAATTATATTTTGAAGAAAGAACTTATCCAACACTAACAGAAAAGATTTTAGCAGATAACACACCAATAAGTGATGCATCACTAGTATT
>CAYVZW010000081.1:0-4676 GCA_964456325.1 uncultured Clostridium sp.
TTCCTGCGATATTAAATTCATGATTCTTTTGTATCTTAAAATTACTATCATGAAGTGTATTTGTATTTTGTATTACTTTTTACTCATTATAATACTCCAATGATATAAACACTATGCTCTTTTTTTATATGCCTCTTTAGCAGCATTTTGTTCTGCTTCTTTCTTAGAACATCCTTCGCCAATTCCATAAACTAAATTATCAATTATAACTTCCACCTTAAATTTCTTGTTATGAGCAGGCCCACTTTCATCTATTAATTCATATTTAACGCTTTTTTTAACTGTTTGAACACTCTCTTGAAGTAAGCTCTTGTAATCCATTAGAAAATCTTCTTTTCTTTCAATATAAGGCACAATTAAATCATTAAATAATTTTTTTACAGTGTTTAATCCATTCTCTAAATATACTACAGCCATTACCGATTCAAATACATCAGCAATAATAGTTTTATTTGGTTTATCTATTCCGTTACCAACCTTAATATAATCACTCAAATCAATTTCTTTACTATACTCATATAAAGCATTCTCACATACATATAAACTTCTAAGTCTACTCATTTCTCCTTCTGGATAGCTAGTACTTTTATATAAATATTCACTACATACAATTTCTAAAACAGCATCCCCAAGATATTCTAGTCTCTCATAACATTCAATATTATGCTCATTAGAAAAACTACTGTGTGTTAATGCAGTAGTTATCAAATCATTATCTTTAAATTCAATACCATATTTCTTTAAAAAATTCATATTTAGCCTCTACTCTGCTGGGCCTTTTGCAGTTTTAACATAAGTAACATTGTCTAAGTAATAATTATTATTATTTAATTTAAAACCATATCTATATATTGTGGAATTCCTTAATACTTCTTGATATTTATCATCATTTTTTCCAATATATTCTCCATCAATATTATAAAGCTCATCATTTTTTATTTCTGCAATTGCAACATCAACTGATAATTCATTTTCATTATATGAGTAACCAAATAGCATTGAGATATATTTTGAAGATGCACATTCAGTAGAATCAGTTATAGTCGTTTTTTCTTGATCAATTAAATAACTTTTTCCATTAAAATCAATACTATTACTTTCTAAAGTAACTAATTCATTAAACATTTTAAGAGAATATTCATTGAATAAACTAATATTAGTGCTTTCATTTAGTAAAGACTCATTATCTAACTTAGATAAAATAATCTGAATCTTTAAATCATTATTAATATCTTTAGCGGAAATAATACCAGCATTGTTAAAATCCCATACAAGGTTTTCCTCACAATCAACTGAACTTAATACTTTATAAAGATTATTAACTTCATCTGTTTCAACGTTTTCAATTTTTTCTTCATTTTTTTCTGCAATTATGCTGTTTTTCTTTAAGATTGTTAATGTAATACTCGCTATTACAAGTACACATAAAGCAATAGCAAAAGTAATAAATGCTTTGTTTTTAAATAATTCTTTCATAATCATCCTTCCATTCTTATATACATTATAAAATATTTTACATATTTAATCAAGAAATAAGTATCATTTTTTTGTAAAATATATTATAATAATCTTATGAAAAAATTTTTAATTAAAATAATAGAATTATATCAAATAACTCCACTACATAGTCATTCTTACTGTAGATTTACTCCAACATGTAGTGAATATATGAAAGAATGTATAAATATTTATGGTTTAAAAGGCATAAAATATGGAATTAAGCGAATACTTAGGTGTCATCCATTTGGCAAATTCGGATATGATCCTGTTAAACTTAAGGAGAATTAAATAATGAAAAGATTTAAAAAAATTATATTATTATTTCTAATAATACTTATAATGAATGGATGTTCATTTAAAGAAGATTTTAATGATACATATTTATATACAACAGGTTATCCTATAGAATATGCTTCAACAGTATTATATGGAGATTATGCTAAAGTAAGTAGTGTATATCCAAATGGAGCAGATAAATCATATGAAGTTACTAAAAAGAAAAAAGAAAAATATGCAGCTGGAGAAATATTTGTATATTCTGGATTATCAAATGAAGCGCCTCTTGCTAGAGACTTATTAAACATAAACAACAATTTAAAGATAATTGACTCTACTAAAGGAATGAATATTAATTATGATGTAGAAGAAATATGGTTAGACCCATCAAACTACTTAATGCTTTGTAGTAATGTAAAAAGAGCATTAATAGAATATAGTGATAATCCATATGTAAAAGAACCAATAGAAACTAATTATTCAACTTTAAATGAAAAAATATCTGAATTAGATGTTTCACTATATAATCTTGGAAAAAATGGTAACTATGATACTATACTTGTAACAAATGATGTATTTAATTATTTGAGTAAATATAAAATAAATGTTATATCAATAGATTCAGATAAAGAATCATTAGATAAAGAATACGCTACTGTTAAAGCATTAATTACTGATAAAAAGATTCAATATATTTATTCATTAGATGATGAAGTATTAACTGAAGCACAAGAAAAATATATTAGTGATAATGGGCTAGTTAAAATAAGTATTAATAATTTACATACTTTATCAGATGATGAAAGAAAAAATGGAGATAATTATCTTACATTAATGAAATCGATAATTGAAGAATATAAAAGAGAGTTATATAAAAATTAACTCTTTTTTATTAGACTTAAAGTTTTATCAATTACTTCTTTTTTCTTATCAAAGAAATATATTATTTGATATTTTTCATGTTCATACATGGTAAGCTCATATTTTTTTAATGTTCTTCTTATAATTAAATCAATATCTATATCTAAACATAATAATAAATATTTTCTAAATTCTTCATTATTAATAATTAACTCCAATGTTTGAAATTCATCTGGTGTAACTTCTTCATCATTTGCAAAATAAAGATGACTAATTATAGAATGTAAAACATTAATTTGACAATTTCTAAAACAAGCACCATTATCAGTAAGAGGAGATAATTCAATTAATCCATTATTTCTCTTAAAATATAAATTATAGTATCCTCTATCTTTTTGTCCACTAAAAAAATCAAAAGCCAATAATCTAAATAAAGAATTACATGTATTTGTATAACTATCTAAAGAAAAAGAATTCTCTATTAAACTTAATTTTTCAAAAATAGAAAATTTATTTTTTTCTAGATTAAATTCAGTAAAAAAACTTTTTGCATTATAATATTTGGAGCATTCATCTCTAAAATTCTTACTTATAACGCCTATAATACCATTACTTTTAGCTATAAAAAACTCAACGCATTTAATATTAAATTCTTTTGCAAGTTCACTCATCAAAAGTTCAGCAAATAGAAAATTATATTTAAAATAATAGTAACCATCCTCTAAAATATACCAATCTTGATACATATTTACTGTGCTTCTATCTGAATTAACTTTCTTCGCTAGTAAATTATAATCTTCACCATATTTATCTAAAAATGATTTTTCACTTATATTTATTATTTTTGTTTTCCTTGTAGTACTTAAATCTTTAATAAAACTAACATTGCAATCTATCATATCACACCTATATAAGTTCCATATTATATCATAATAAAACACATTATTCAATGTCGAACAATGTGTTTTGATTATTAATCTTAAAATGTTTATATGTTTTTTCTGTAACAACTCTTCCCCTAGATGTCCTTTTAACATATCCTTCTTGTAATAAATATGGTTCAATAACATCTTCTATATTAGTTGTTTCTTCTCCAATTGATGTTGCTATAGATTCTATACCAACAGGTCCACCATTAAATTTATTTATTATACTAAGTAAATACTCCTTATCAGTGTTATCAAGTCCTGAGTCATCAATTTTAAGTCTTTTAAGAGCTTTCTTAGTAATATCTAATGTAATTAATCCTTCTCCATCTACAAGAGCAAAATCACTAACTCTTTTAAGCATTCTATTTGCTATACGAGGAGTTTTTCTACTACGAGAAGCTATTTCTTTAGCAGCTTCATCTTCAATTTTAACATTAAGCACCCTCGCTGTTCTTTTAACTATATCAGTAAGTTCCTCAATAGTATAGAATTCAAGTTTAGATACTATTCCAAATCTATCCCTAAGAGGTGCAGATAAGTCACCGCTCCTAGTAGTTGCTCCCACTAAAGTAAAAGGAGGCAAATCAATTTTAATACCACGAGATTGCCCTTCGCTACCTATTATTATATCAAGTTTATAGTCTTCCATAGCACTATATAGTATTTCTTCAATATATCTAGGTATTCTATGTATTTCATCAATAAATAATACATCATTAGGTTCTAAAGTGGATAGTATTGCAGCTAAATCACCACTTTTTTCAATAGTTGGACCACTTGCTGTTTTAATATTACTTCCCATTTCATTAGCAATTATATGAGCAAGAGTAGTTTTCCCAAGACCAGGAGGGCCATACAAAAGAACATGATCAAGATTAGTATTACGCATAAGTGCTGCTTTAATAAATACCCTAATATTTTCTTTAACATCTGTTTGACCAATATACTCATCAAGTGAATCAGGTCTTATTGTCTTTTCAAATGTATCAGATTCAAGTTCATGATTTGTTACAACTCTCTCGTCCATTTCTACTCCTTCATTTTTTTAATTTTGTTATATATTTGATACCAATTATCAACTCTTTCAAATTTAATATTATCTTTATTATA
>CAYVZW010000082.1:0-4622 GCA_964456325.1 uncultured Clostridium sp.
AAGAAAGAACTTGATGAAGGCAAGAAAGAACTTGCATCTAAAGAAAAAGAACTTGTAATCAGAGAAGAAAAAATAACTTCAAAACTAAAAGAGTCTGCTAAAGCATTAAAAGATGCAGGAGTTAATGCAAAAGAAATACAAAAGACTACCGGGTTAACTACTGAACAAATCAAAGCATTATAAAAATTGACTACTACAAACGTAGTCTTTTATTTTTATTAATAATTATTACTTTTTTGTAGAAAATTATCTTACTATATAGTATAATATTCAAAGGAGTAGAAGATGAAGTTCGACATTAAAAAGTTTAAAAGTAATTTAATATTTTTTATACTTTGCATTGCTTTTTTAGTAATTGCTTTAGTATTGTCTTTAATTGAAAAAAATGTTGCTACCCTTGATGAAGAAGAGCTACCTACTGATGAATCAAGCATATCAAAATTAGTAATTAATGAAGTAATGTCTTCTAACAAAGGAACATTTACTGACGATGATGGAATGCTTTATGACTATGTAGAAATATATAATGGAAATAGTCACTCAATAAATCTTAAGAATTATGGGCTAAGCGATACTAATAATGAAATTAAATATACTTTCCCAAGCATTGAAATTGAGTCTAAAGGATATTTAATTGTGTACTTAAGCGGAACAACTTCTGATAACTTACATGCACCATTTAAACTAAAGGCAAGCGGTGGTGAAACACTTGGTTTATTTAAACCTAATGGTAAAGTTGTTGATGCAATCGAGACGGTATCACTTGTAAAAGATACCGTTATGGCAAGAAATTCTGATGGGAAATGGGTTATTCAAAAAGATCCAACTCCTGGATATCCAAATACAATAGAGGGACACGAGAATTTTATTAAAAGTTTAACTTCAACAGAGGAAGGAAAAATTGAAATTAATGAGGTTTTAGCAAACAACAAGGGAAATTTCAAAAACTCTTTTGGTGAATATAGTGGTTATATTGAAGTTAGAAATAAAAGTGACAAAAGTATTAATATTGAGAATTACTCTATTTCTAATTCTGATAGTGTTATATATAAATGGAAATTCCCTTCTCTTGTGTTAGAGCCTGGTGAAGTAGCTGTAGTTTTTACTTCTAACAAGAACATAACTGAAGGCGATGAACTTCATGCTTCATTTAAGTTGGATAGTAAAAATGGTGTTGTTGTTCTTTCTAATAAAGAAGGAAAGATAATTGACAAAGTTACTTATGAAAATTTAGCAAATGGTATAGCTTTAATTAAGCAGGATGGAAATATGCTTGAGAGTAACATAATTAGTCCAGGAGAAAGTAATACTGTCGATGGTATTAAATCATTTCAAAAGAAATACATGCAGGTCCCTAATGATTTAATAATAAATGAAGCGATGAATAAAAATTATAGTTTATTAGCACAAAATGGTGGTAGTTATTATGACTGGATTGAGCTATACAATAATTCAAATAATACGATAAAATTAAAAGAATATTGTTTAACAACAAATACTGAATCAATGTGTCTTTATAATCTTCCTGATGTTGAACTAAAAAAAGGCGAATATTATATACTGATGGCTTCTGGAGATGAAAATTTATCTAATAATAGTTATAAACATGCAAACTTTAATATATCAGAGACCCAAGCAGTTTATATTACCAAGGCAAGCAAAGTAATAGACTCAATGTTTATAACAAATGTGCCAAGTGGATATTCAATGGGAAGAAGTGGAAGTTATGGATTATATTATTTTTCTTCACCAACACCTGGTAAAGGAAATGGAAATGGTACACAGGCAATATCGTATGCACCAAATGCAAGTGTTAAAACAGGAGTATTTAATAATGTGGAAAATGTAAGTGTTGAACTTGCTGGGTCTGGAAATATATACTACACTCTTGATGGAAGCAATCCTACAACATCTTCTAAAGTTTACAGTAGTCCTCTTATACTTAAGTCGACTACTGTTTTAAAAACTATGAGTAGTGAACCAGGAAAATTGCAAAGTGAAGTCAATACATACTCATATATAATTAATGAGAATCATACGTTACCTGTAATGTCTGTAGTAATAGATCCAAAAGATCTAAAAGCTCTTCATTCACATGCATGGGTAGAAGGGTATAAAAAGGACTGCTTTGCAGAACTAATTGAATTAGATGGAACTGGGTTTTCTGTTAGTGCAGGTCTTAAATTATTTGGTGGTGCCACAAGAGGGCATGCAAAAAAAAGCTATGAATTAAAATTTCAAAAACAATATGGAGATGCTAAATTACATTATCAAGTATTTGATGATGTGGATTCTTCTGTTTTTGATTCAATAGTATTAAGAAGTGGCTCACAGGATGAAATGGGGGACGCATCAAAAAAAACGTTAATTAGGGATATAGTTGGAACATCTTTAGTTAGTGAATACACATCGGTAGATGTACAATCATATAAAGCTGTCGCAATGTATATTAATGGTTCTTACTGGGGATTATATTTCATAAGAGAGAAAGTTGATGAAACATTTGTTGGAAATCATTACAATGTTAATGCAACTAAAAGCAACACTGACTTACTAAGAATAGATAATCAAGTTAAAAGTGGTTCAACTAAAAAGTATAATCAAATGCTAAGTTTTATATCAAACAATTCTCTAAGCAATAGTAGTAATTATGAAAAGATTAAAGAACAAATAGACATAGAAAATTTATGTGACTTTTGGATAGCGGAAACGTGGACTGCAAATAATGATATTGTTAATGTAAGATTCTTTAGTAACAATGAAATTGATAATGGAAAGTGGAAATTTATATTTTATGATTTAGATTTTGCTTATTATAATGTTAATAGAAATTATTTTACATTTTCAACAAGTGCTTCAGGAATGACTAGTAATGGCTATAGCACATTTTTATTAAGAAGCTTAATGAAAAGTGATGAATTTAAAAAAACTTATTTAGAAAGATTATCATATAACCTAAAGAATACTTGGAATCCCGATAATGTAATAAAGAAGATAGATGATGTTATTAATGAAATAGGAACTGATGAAATCAAAAGAAATTTAAGTAGATGGAATGTTATGAGTTATGATAAGTGGCTAAGTAATATTGATTACTTAAAAAGTTATTCAAAGAAAAGAAAAGATTATGTAATAAGTCAAGCAAAGTCATACTTTAATCTTTCTAATGCTGAAGTTGAAAAATATTTTGGAGGGCTATAATGAGTGAATATAAATACAGGCATGAATTAAAATTTAAAATATCAAATTCAGCTGCTGAAATATTAAAACAAAAGTTATCATTAATAATGGATAAAGATAAGTTTGCAAAATACAAGGATGGCTCTTACACAATAAAAAGTTTATATTTTGATGATAGGGACTCTTCATCATATTATGAAAAAATGTATGGTGTTCTTTATAGAAAGAAGTATAGGATAAGAATATATAACGATGATGCAAACTTTATAAGGCTCGAAAAAAAGATGAAACACAATAATTGGACGGCTAAAGAACAAATGTTGATTTCAAGAGAAATATATAGTAAAATATTAGATGGTAATATTAATGATATACATGATAAAAAAGATTTGCTTCAAGAGTTCATAAATAATATGAATACAAAAGCATTAGTGCCATCCATAATAGTAGAATATCATCGAACAGCATTTACATATAATGTGAGTGATGTAAGAATAACATTTGATTCAAATATTAAAAGTGGGCTTTATAATTATGATATTTTTGATAAAAGTGCACCAATGTATAGCGTTGATGAAAAAGGTAAACAAGTTTTAGAAGTAAAATTTAATGAAATATTACCTTTACATATAGCAAATATATTACAAGATATACCTTCTTGTAGAGAAGCTGTTAGCAAATTTGCAATATGTAGAAGTATTAAATAAGGAAGTGAATTAAGATGTTAATTTTAAGTGTAAAGGATGTAATAAAAAAATCAATTTTAGAGAATTTTAATGGAACAATAAGTGCTGGTGATATGTTACTTTCGTTATTAATAGCATTTGTAATAGCGATATTTATAATTTATGTTTATAGAAAAACATATACAGGAGTTGTGTATTCAAAAGCATTTTCTCTATGTATATTAATGCTTGCTATGGTAACTGCAATGATTATTAGAACTATTAGTTCTAATATTGCATTATCTTTAGGTATGGTTGGAGCCTTATCTATAGTGAGATTTAGAACGGCAGTTAAAGAGCCGGTTGATACAGGTTTTATGTTTTGGGGTATTTCTGCTGGTATTATGACTGGAGCTGGTCTTTATGTACCTGCAATGGTTGCTTCGCTCGGTATAGGGGTATTGTATTTTATAACATACTTAATGGGATTTAAAGTATCAAATAGATACTTATTAGTTCTTAAATATAAATCAAGTGCACATGAAGAAGTATTAAGTAAAATAAAAAAATTAAAGAAATGCAAAATAAGAAGCAAATCGATATATGATAATGTTATAGAATTATCATTAGAGGTGGATATTAAAGATAATAATGGTAAATTAGAATCAACTTCTGTAGTAGATCAATTTGAGGGAGTTAATGGAGTTATTAACGCATCTTTAATTGCATATCAAAATGATTTTGGGGAATAATAGGAGTATAAGTGAATAATAAAGG
>CAYVZW010000083.1:0-4579 GCA_964456325.1 uncultured Clostridium sp.
TGTATTAGTGTTGCTACCACTCCCACAACTGCTCCTACAACTGCTCCTACAACTGTACCTACCGGAGTTAATGCTGTTCCTACGATTGCTCCCACAACTGCACCAGCTGCTATACCTTTGACAAACATTGATACTTTTTCTTCTGTTGGTAACACATCTTTTAATTTTTTAGTCGATTCTTGTAAATCATCCGGTACATTCAACTCGTTTAATTTTGCTTTTAGAATATCATCTACATCTTTTAATGATTGACCTATTTCTAGTAGATACTGAGTATCTAATGTTAACTTTTGTAATAGCACTGATGTTGCTTTAAAGAAATTAATTACTTCTTTTCCTTCATTATTTGGTGTACTTGTAGTACTTGCATACGATGGAATAGATGATGTTAAAAATGATGTGCCTTTCATTAAGTTTCTTATTTCATCCATGTAGCCTTTTAATACTTCATCATCAGATTCTACTTCCTCTATTCCTAATGGGTTGGTTGCGGCATTAATTGCATTTGAAAGTGCATCAGCACTTATTTCTCCAGATTTTATTCTCTCCTGGAGTTCTTCAGCACTCATTTCAACCCATGCGTTTTGATTTGTATCATATATTTGAAAATGATACGCAATTGTTTTATTTCCAGTTGAATAATCAGGATTAATCTGCCCTCCGCTCAATATACCTGCAATATTACATCTATAAGTTAATTCTTGAGCCCATGCATGTCCTGCATCACTTCCATTTGTGAGAACTACCTTTATTGCTGTTCCTCCAGCTTTTGCTAATTCCTCCGCCCTATCAGACCAAGTATATGTTCTGGGCTCCCAAGCTGAAACAACAACCATTGTCCCCCCTGCTTCACCTAATTTTTGCACAAATGAAGAAGCATCAGCAGATGCACTCCATCCATTATACGCTCCATCAATTGCGATAATATTTTTAACTTGAACGCCAGACGAACCATTATAACTTGCTTCTGCCACATATGCAGCATAATCCGCACCAATACTCCAACCAGATACACTTGCTTTACTTGAATCAAGTGTTATTCCATACTTCTTTTTAAAATCAGCATAGAAATCATTTAATATACTTAATGATGAACTAGGAGAGCTATAATCTTTCTTAGGAATTAATATAATAGAGTCACATCCATTGTTCTCTAGGCCTCTATTTATTTTATCCTTTCCTTCACTACCCCCACCATCACCAACATATAAGTTCACACTAGTTGCTGAAGTGCAATTATCAGGGATATAATAGTAATAATCATCATCCTCATACATTGTTCCATTTTTTGCCATAATTCTGCCTCCTATATATTTTTATTCTTTATTATTCATTATTGTTTTTAATATCATATTCAATAGAATTAATAACTTCATCTATATATTTAATTTCATCAGCTGAATCAACATTATATAATTTTCTTTCTCCATCATCGTTATAGTAATATGATGAATATGTTATTATATTCCCGTCTTTATCCTTTTCATACTTAGTATAAACAACATATTGTTTTTTTTCATCATTTGATTCAAATGTAAAAAGAATATCGTATTCAATCTCTTTACCATTATCATTTTTAATTAATATTTTATTATCCATTACATACCTCTACTATATATAGCAACACTTTCATTGTCTTTACCACCTTCGATTCTATTATAATATTGTTCTCCTAAGTCATTTCTTACACTATTTGTTACTTTAGCTTTTTCTATTATAGTTTTAGCAAGCAAATCTCTAGGAGTAGATTTTGTAATTATTTTGATATTATTATCTGATAAACAATCAGTAATTCCATCACTAAACAACATTAATAAATCATAATCGTTATTATTAAGAAATATCATATCTGGAGAAATCATTATTCCTTGACCCATATGTTGTGTCACTTTGTTTGAATCTACATGAAATCTCATATCATCTTTATTTTTAATCTCTCCTGATTGATATAAGATTTGCACTAATGAATCATCAGTTGTTACTTGAGATAAATCACCATTTTTTGAGATATATGTTCTAGAATCCCCTACATTTCCTACAATAGTTTTGTTTTTTCCAACAATTGCTCCTGTAAAAGTTGCTCCTGGAGTTAATCGTCCATATTTATAACAATATGTACTATAAAAGTCTTTGCTAATTTTAATAATTTCTTCTTTGAATAAATTTCTTAGTTCTTGTTCTCTTTCAAATAAAGATACATCTAATGATTCAAACCATTTCATCATTTCAGTGACTACATAACCGCTAGCAAGTTCTCCATTCATATGTCCACCCATTCCATCAGAAACAACTAATAATTTAAAATCTTTATTAGAAGGATGTGTTAGTATAAGAACAGAATCTTCTTGATTAGTTCTTTTTTTACCAACATCATTTATTGCATACATATTACCATCCAATGCATATTCATTATGATGATTTTTAATTTGATTACCAGACAATATATCTTGCTTACATTTATTAACTGTTTCGGTATTTATTCTTATATTTTTAAATTTAAGTCCATTATTAACATCTTGTTCTATTATTTTTTGTGTTCCATATAAAGTGATATTTGATGTTAAAAATGCATGCTTTCCATTATTTAAATACCTAGCATCAGCAAAACATTTAACCATTTTCTCAAAAAAATCTTGATTACTTGTTAAATATGTATAATAATTTTGTCCATCCCTTATGGCTTTTACATATGATGAACAGTCTTTACCATATGGTAACTCATCTGCGATAGGATTATTTTTCTTTTTATAATAATCATATAAAATACCTATTTTTATAACTTGATTAATAACTTCTATATATATTCTATTTAATGACAATCCCTCTATACATTCTCTAGCACCATTATTTCTTGTAAATGCATTAGACTTAATTTTACCAGTAAGATAAGCATACAAATTATCTCCTAAATTAATATTAGGATGCATTTTAGAAGTTTCTTTTAAACAAAAATCTAAGGATTCTAATACATTCATGATTTGATCCTTTCATTTTTAAGTTTCATTATATCAGTTCTTAAATTACTTATATCAATAGTTATTTCTTGATCATATATTTTATGATACTTACACCTATCACATATTCTTTTATAGTTTGGATTCTTTTTAATTGTATAATCATTAATCTTACTATTGCATATATCAAAACATTTGGTTCTTTCAATCAAAGAATTATAAATTGGACAAAAACACTTATTACTCATATACCTTTACTCCTAACTATATAATTATATTTTAACATTATATAAAAATTATTCAATGTTTTTTGACAATAATGAATTAAATAGTTTTTCATAATTTCTATAAATATACTCTTCTTTGTAATAATTAGGATCTCTTGTATAACGATTTAAAGTTTCAAGTGTTATAACCGGATATTTATATATTAAACTCACATCATTATTCTCATATTGCTTCATTGAGAGTCTTCCAGTACTTTCACTGAATTTTAGGCCATTTGCTAGTTCAGACATAAAGTCAGTAGCAGAGCCATCATTTCCCTCTCCGACCTCTTCAGAAGATATATCCTTTACTTTATAATCATTATAAGACGAGATTTTATTGGCAAATGTTTTACATAAATTATTGAACTCACTACTTAAATTAGGCTTTCCTTGATATATGATTCTTCCTTGGCTATGCATATTTATATAATAAATTGTATTCTTATAATGTTTCAACATAAAATACATTAATGCCTTTGTTTCAGGTTCACTTCCCAAACTAGTACCACCAAAATATGTACCATTAGATGTAGTTTTACTTAAAGAAACACTACTTATCAGATCATATTTCTTATAATATAAACCTGCATTCTCAGTAGGCATGTTTCTGTTAATATCTACTCCGTTAGCATTAAATTTAAAGTTTTCAAAATCAACAGTATCTTTATTCTTATATATCCAAAGGTTTTTATTAGTAAGAGAATCAACTCCAAAATTATATACTTCATATCCATCTGGATTAATGCAAGGAAGAACTACTAACTTTACATTATCTAATAATGAAACGATATCTTCTTTACCACTTTCATAATCATTAACAATATTTATTATATATTTTAATAATATTAAAGTGTTTGCAGTTTCAGCAGCATGTATATTTGCATCAATCAAAACAGTATCTTTTCCTTTACCAATTTCAATACTATATATTGTCCTATTGTCAACAGAGGAACCAATGTTCTCTAGCTTTACAATATTGCTTTTATTTAAATTATTTAAATACTCTTCAATATCAGAATAACTAAGTTTATTTGTAAAATCATACTCTAATTTCACATAATCGTGTGTATTTTCTATATAATTATCTTCTTGATCCAATATTTTCTTATATTCATCAGTTTTCATTCCTTCAGCAAATATCTCTTTAATAATATCAGAATCACTTTCACTTGTGGAAACTATCTCACTATAATCTTTTTGAGTGGTTAATGTATCTTTATCTTTTATTCTATTATAAACAAACATATCTAATATCTTATTTTTAAAACACAATACAAATATAATAATTATTAACAATAACAATATTTTAAATAATTTTCTTTTTCGTCTTTTTTTCATTATTACTCCAATATAATT
>CAYVZW010000084.1:0-1083 GCA_964456325.1 uncultured Clostridium sp.
ATTCCTTCATTTCTTTGATGGATTTAGAACAAGTCATGAACTTAATAAAGTAAGCTTAGTTAATGAAGAAGAAATATTGGGATTAGTGCCATTTAAAAAAGTAAATGAATTTAAAAATAGATCTCTTAATATAGGAAAAGAAATAACAAGAGGAACTGCTGAAAATGGGGATGTGTACTTTCAAAATACTGAAGTTAGAAATAAATATTATGATGATATTCCTGATATAGTAAATAGATATATGACTAAAATTAATAGTATTGCTAAAACTAAATATAAACCGTTCGAATATTATGGAGATAAATATGCAACAAGTATTATCATTGCGATGGGTAGTGTTTGTGATACTATAAGAACAGTTGTAGATAAACTTAATAGTGATGGAAGCAGAGTAGGAATGATTGAAGTTCATTTGTATAGACCATTTAGTACAAAGTATTTACTTGATGTTCTTCCAAATACTGTTCAAGATATTTCTGTACTCGATAGGACTAAGGAACCTGGAAGCATTGGAGAACCATTATATTTAGATGTTGTTACTTCACTTCAAAATAAAAACATAGCTATATATGGTGGAAGATATGGACTATCTTCTAAAAATATTCCACCTAAAGATATTAATGCTTTATTTGAAAATATGTTTAGTGAAAAACCTAAAGAACATTTTACAATTGGTATAATTGATGATGTGACTCATTTAAGTCTTGAACCAAAAGAAATTGAAATTAAAAATGATTATAAAGAAATTAAAGTATGGGGATTTGGATCTGATGGAATGGTAAGTGCTTCTAAAAACTTTATGAAAGTTCTAGGAAGTAAAGATGAAACATATGTACAAGGTTATTTTGAATATGATTCAAAGAAGAGTGGAGGAGTAACTATATCTCATTTAAGAGTTGGACCTTCTAGAATAAATGCTCCTTATTTCTTAACAAATCCTGACTTTACAGTTGTATCTAAAGATGTATACTTAAGTAAATATAACTGTCTAGAAAATGTAAAAGAAAATTCAATACTACTAATCAATACTTCTCTTAGTGATGAAGAACTTAACAATTTAATGAATAATGATAATAAAAAAGA
>CAYVZW010000084.1:1183-4459 GCA_964456325.1 uncultured Clostridium sp.
GATAATAGAGTATTTTCATTAAATGATGATAAGAAGAAAAACATTAACTTAATGAATGAAGTTCTATATAGAAGAGGTGATATGTTAAAAGTATCTGACTTTATTGATTGTAAAGATGGTACTTTTGAAGGTGGAGTTGCTGCTTCTGATAAAAGAAAAATATCTTCATTTGTTCCTAAGTGGTGTAAAGAGAATTGTATAGAATGTAATCAATGTTCATTTGTATGTCCACATGCAGTTATTAGACCATTCTCACTTACTGATAATGAACTTATTGAAGCACATATTGATAAAAGTGAAACAATAGCAAGTATAGGAGAAGAAAATAAGAATTTCTTTATTTCAGTTAATGAAGCTAATTGTACTGGCTGTGGTCTTTGTATAGGAGCCTGTCCTGGAAAAGCACATGAAAAAGCTTTATCTGAAGGTGTGTATGAAGAGAGATTTGATAAGATAAGTGATAGATTATTTAATGAACAAGAAAATAATACACCATTTAATAAGTTTACTGTTAAAGGAGTTGGATTTCAAAAACCATACTTTGAATTTAGTGGTGCTTGTGCTGGATGTGGTGAAGCAGGTTATATTAAAATATTAACCGAACTTTATGGAAAGAATATGGTCGTGGCAAACGCTACTGGATGTTCATCAATTTATGGTGGAAGTTTGCCCCTTACTCCTTATAAGATTCCATGGATGAATTCATTATTTGAGGATAATGCTGAATTTGGTTTTGGTATACATTCATCTTATAAAAATATTAGAAATAAAATTAAAAAGATAATGTATGAAACAAAAGATATAGTAGATGCTGAAACTAAAGCAACTTTTAAAGAATGGATTGACAATATGGAAGATGATGACTTAACATATGCAATTAAGAATAAACTTGAAGAGTGTGATATTCCAGCAGAGTTAAGAGCTTTGATAGACTACATTCCATCTCGTAAAGTATGGATATTTGGAGGAGATGGATGGGCATATGATATAGGATATGGTGGTCTTGATCATGTTCTTCATAGTAATGAAAATATAAATATTCTTGTACTTGATACAGAAGTGTATTCAAATACAGGAGGTCAAAAATCTAAATCTACTAGAGTTGGTTCAGTCGCGGAATTTGCATCAACTGGTAAACTAGAAACTAAAAAAGATTTATTTAGAATAGCGATGTCTATACCTAATGTGTATGTAGCAAGTATATCTATGGGAGCTAACATGATGCAGACATTAAAAGCTTTTAAAGAAGCATATGAACATAATGGTCCTTCTCTTGTAATAGCATATAGTCCATGTATTGAACAAGGTATTTATGGCGGGCTTACTAATTCAATAGAAGAACAAAAATTATTAGTTGAAACAGGTTATAATATGCTAATGAGATATAATCCTGAAGATGATAAATTAACAGTTGATTCTAAAGAACCTGATTTTACTAATTATGATTCAGTATTTAGAAGAGAATTAAGATATAAAAATCTTGAAACTAAAAATAAAGAAGATTATAAAAAACTATATGAAGAAAATATGAATAATGCAAAAGAAAGATATAATTATTTTAAAAATTTAGAAACAAAGTAGTTATTAGACATTAATAAAAAAAATAAGGAGAGATTATGATGTTTCCAGATTATAATAAGTTAGTACATGATAAGAAACAAAGTATTATTGATTATTATGTAAATGAATATGGAGAAGAATATAGAAGCATGTTTAATGATAGATTTGATAAAATCAACTTTTGCTTTTTAGCTACTCCTAAAAATATAGAAGATTATATAGAAGTAAAATTACTGTCTGAATACAAAAAAGAATTTATGAATTTTTTTAGAGAAATTGGATTGGATATTTCTACTATTAAGGAAAGCGAAATATTCTTTACTTTTAGAATGCATAAAGATTATCAAACAGCAGGTGCTTTTTTTCCATATGAATTATCGAATCTATCATTAGAATCATTAGGCAACATTAATGGAATATGGTCATTTCTTGATAATGATGAAGTGAGAGAAAGTGCAAAGAAAGAAGTTGAATTAATAAATTCATTTATAGGTGAAGGAGAAAAAATAACAGTTGAAAGTTACTTAAATGATTGTAGGGTCACATTATTAGAAAGACTTAAATTAAAGAGTAGTAATATAGACAATAGTGAATATGTTAAGACTGAAGAATATAAAAAGTATTTTGAATATTTTTCTAAAGTTGCTACTCTTGCACTTGAGCATAAGAAAAAAGCTGATAAAAAATTTATAGATTTGTATAATTATGGTGAAGCACTACAAAAACAAATGGATAATTTAGGATATGGAATGGAAAAAAGGTTAATTCTAGATAGCTATTATGAATACTTAAGTGAAGAAGATAAAAAATTAATTGAAGAAAATCCTAATTTTAAATCGACAGACTTAGCTAGTAGATCGTTATTATTTGGAGAAGATATTTTAAGTGCTGGCTCAATTGAACAAGATAAAAGTGATAGTAGAAGAAGTGAAATAGCTGACTCAAGAGAACTACCATATGCTAACTATAATGTAGCTTTAGCGAGTATGTCCATAGTAAATGGTAAAACATTTGTTGGACATGATATAAATAAAGCGGAATGTATTTTAAATCCAGGAATTAATTTTTTCATCTCACCCTATGCCAATAAGAGAGCTGATCAAACGTATATTTACATATCTCCTTTAGGTGAAGCAGTAGACATAGCATTAAGGCATGAAATAAGACATGCTTTAACTAATAGCTTAAAAGTGAAAAATGGCGTAACCGAAAGAAAAGGTGGTAATGGTATTTCATATTTTAAAGGTGATAATTTTTTAAGTAAAAAACATGAAGTTTTTAATGAGGCTTTAACACAATATGAAGCAATTAATGAAACAAAGTATAGCTGGTCAAATGGAAACTATATTATAAGTGAGCCTGGAGAAGAATTAGATTCAATGTGCATGTATGATAAATGGATACCAAGATTTAAAATTATATATGATGAGTTACCTAAAGAAGCTAAGATGAGTCAAGTAGAAGAAACAAATGATAACTTATATAAATACTTAAGTGAAGATGATATATTGATGATAGAAAGAATACTTGAACTTCCTTCTTATAGAGAAGAAGAAGCAAGAAGAAAGCTAGAAGAAATAGCAAATAAAATAAAAACACTAGCTAGTGAAGCCAGTGTAAAAATGTAATTTGAATATAAAAATAGGACTGTCACCCCCTGATGACAGTCCGGAAAAAAGAATAAAAAGGGGTTGGCTAGTGTGATACTAGCACCAA
>CAYVZW010000085.1:0-4375 GCA_964456325.1 uncultured Clostridium sp.
GATTTAGATTAACTAATCCAGAAAAGAAAAACACCAAAGTATCTGTAAAAGGATACCATTTATGGAAAGACTCATCAAAATATATAATATTCAACTCTTATGTAGAAAATAAAAATTGTAATGATGCTTTAGACCATCTAAATAGTGCCTGTGATGTTGGTACACCTTTCACTACAATATCAGATATAACAACTATTAATTCCACAAGAATAGTAAGACAAAGTCTTGAAGAGGCTATTGCCACAGTAATTGAAAAATGGGGTGGACATTTATATAGAGATAATTGGGTAATAGGTGTAAAAAGCAAAATAGGAGAAGATAGAGGAATTACAATCAAATATGGTAAGAACTCAACCAATATTGAAGCAAATGAAGATTGGTCTAATGTAGTGACTAAAATAATGCCAGTAGGATATGACGGAATAACTCTTCCAGAAAAATATTTAGAGGCAGAAACACAGTATAGTGTACCTTACACAAAAGTAATTAAATTTGAACAAGATATAAATCAAGATGACTATAAAGATGAAAAAGGAAATTTAAAAGAAGAAGAATACAAAGAGGCGTTGATAGAAGATTTAAGAAACAAAGCAAAATCATACTTAAATGAAAATCAATATTTTAAATGCAACTATAAGGTAAAAGCACACATTGAAGGTGTAATTGATTTAGGAGATGTAATAGTTGTAGAACATAAAAGGCTTGGAATAAACCTTACTACGAATGTTATTTCTCTAAAATATGATTGTATAAGAGATAAGTACATAGAAATAGAATTTGGTAATTTTAAAACTAAACTGAAAGACCTTGTAAGCAACATAGATAAACAAACTAAAGAAACAGTAGCCAATGCAAATGAAGTTGTGAAAGTGACATTACAAAATGAGTTGAATACAGCTACATCAAAAATATGGGGTACTTTAGGAGATAGCTATGTTATATATGAAGGGGACAGAATACTTGTGGTAGATTCATTACCAAAAGAAACTGCAGCAAATGTAATGATGATAAATGCAGGTGGAATAGGATTCTCAAATACAGGAATAAATGGTTCTTTTAATTCAGCGTGGCTTATAGATGGAACACTAGATATGCAAGCAGTAAATTGTATAAACATGACAGCTAACCTAGTAAAAGGTGGAACATTTAAAGTAGGTTCACAATTGAATGAAGCAGGTAGAATAGAAATCTATGATTTATCTAATGTATTAATTGGTACATTTGATGAAAATGGAATTGTGGTATTTGGAAAAGATGGAAGTAAGGTCGTAATAAATCCAGATGAATTTGCAGGATACGATTTCAATGGTGTAAAAACCTTTTGGATGAATGGCGATGAATTTCATATGAGAAAGTCAGTGGTAGAAGAAGAAATAACATTGTGTGGTCTAGCAAGATGGCTAGGAATAGAAACCACAGATAATACAGGAATAGGAATTGTTCCATTAACATAGAAAGAGGTGGTATAAATGGCAAGTAGTGGATCATTTAATACAAGTTCATATAGTAATAGATATCTAACATTTAGTTGGTGGGTAAACTCGCAAGATATAGCTAATAACAAGACAAACATAGGATGGAAACTAGTTGGTGCGGGTAGTGCAAGTGGATATTATGTATCTGGTAATTTCAAAGTTGTAATTAATGGTAGTACAGTCTATAGTTCTAGCACTCGTATTCAACTATGGAATGGAACACAAGTTGCAAGTGGTTCGTTAGATATATATCATGATGGAGCAGGAAATAAAAGTTTTAGTGCATCAGCGGAAGCTGGTATATATTATGTAGCAGTTAATTGTC
The DNA here is from genome assembly GCA_964456325.1 of uncultured Clostridium sp. Classification (GTDB taxonomy): domain Bacteria; phylum Bacillota_I; class Bacilli_A; order RF39; family UBA660; genus CAG-1000. The sequence continues at coordinate 1,801 of CAYVZW010000085.1, forward strand.
GAGGTAGTGGTTCATGGAGTTTGCCATCAATACCAAGACAAGCAAATATAACATCAGCTCCAGATTTTAATGATGAGGCTAATCCAACTATAAATTATTCAAATCCAGCAGGAAATAATGTATCATCACTTCAAGCTTGTATTTCGTTAACAGGTGCAACAGATGATATAAAATATAGAGATATATCTAAAACAGGATCATCATATACTTTTAATTTAACAACAGCAGAAAGAAATGTTTTAAGGAATGCTTGTACTACAAGTAATTACAGAAAAGTACAATTTTTCATTAAGACTGTAATAGGTGGCAATACATTCCATTCAAATATTGAAAAAACACTATCAATTATTAATGGAAATCCAACATTCACATCTTCAAATATAAGCTATAAGGATAATAATAGTGTAACTACAGCAGTAACTGAAAATAACCAATATTTAGTTCAAAATTTATCTTCGCTTTTAGTAACAATAACATCAGCCACAGCATTAAAAGGAGCAAGCATTAGTAAATATGAAAGTACTATAAATGGTGTAAAAAAAACAATAACATCAGCTGGAAATATAGACTACGGTGTTATTAATTCTGGTAGCAATTTAACATTAAGTGTAAAAGTAACAGATAGTAGAGGAAATACAACAACTGCTACTAAAACGGTTACTTTTTTAGCTTGGTCATTACCATCGGCAGTAATTTCATTAAAGAGAAAGAATAACTATGAAAACGAAACATATTTAACTGTTAATGCATCGTATTCTAGTGTAAATAGTAAGAACTCAATTACCATTAATTATGCATTTAAAAAATCTACAGATACTTCATATGGAAGTGCAACAACAATAAGTAATAATACAAAAGTAACTATGAGCAAGGATAAGAATTATGCGTGGAATTATCAAATAGTAATAAAAGATAAATTTGGTACAACAACATATAACTTAACTCTAGCAAAAGGAAAATTTATTCTGTTTGTTGATACAAAAAAATTATCTGTAGGGGTTAATTGCTTTCCAACAAATAGTGAATCATTAGAAGTTAATGGAGTAGAAGTATTAGGGTATGATGTTGTTTCAACTTGGTAGGAGGTAGTAATGAGTAAAGCAGTTCAATTTAAAAATAAAAATGGCGAGAAGATATATCCATGTCCTTATTATCCTGTGGGTGCAATTTATATGTCAGTTGATTCAACAAATCCAGGTTCAATATTTGGTGGAACATGGGAACAAATAAAAGGTCGTTTTTTATTAGGAGTAGGACAACCATCAGTAAATGGTGATAATGCCTGGGGAGATATAGGAAGTACAAATTATAATTCGGCTGCTGGTACAACAGGAGGACAATCAGTACATAAATTAACATTAAATGAAATCCCAAGTCATAATCATGCGATTTATTCGGGATGGAGTGAAAATAGTCCAGGAAGAGATGCATATAGATATCAATATTGGGGAGCTAATGATTTAAGTTGGAAAGAAAATCCAAATCTCTCTACAGGATATAGAGGTGGAGACGGTGCTCATAATAATATGCCTCCTTATTTTGCAGTTTATATGTGGAGGAGAACAAAATGAGTAAGGGAGTAAAATTTAAAAATTCTAAAAATGAGTCCATATTTCCATGTCCATTTATGCCTATTGGTAGCATATTTAAATCAACTTCAAATACAAATCCATCAACTTATTTTGATGGTTCTTGGACTTTAGTACATAGTGGATATGAGAGACAGCAAATTGGAAGCCAAGTTTTATATGGCGAATTTAGTGGATCTGGTAATGTAGGAAAAACTAATTTGATTGGTGCTTATTCTTACGATACAATTTCAGGAATATTCGACAATATATCAGTTCCATCTGGATGCCATAAAGAGTATAGAATTACGTTTCAAGCAAGAACAGGTGGTAATAATCAAATAACAATATATCTAAATAATATTGCTACCTCAAGCAAAGGAACTTGGTCTGGTGAGTCGTTTAGAATAATTGGAGCGACTAAGTTCTTTAAAGAGTCTGACATTACACTTGAAACAACAATGGGATATTCAGCACAAGGTACAAATTTAAAATATCAAGTTTCTGGAACAGCTAATAACTGGAATATTAGATATATAGCAGTACAAGGATTTATTACCACAGATGCACAAATATATACATGGAGGAGAACGGCATGAGTAAAGGGATTCAGTTTAAGAATAAAAATAATGAAAAAATATATCCATGTCCATATCTTCCTATTGGTAGTATTTATAGAAACACAAATAACAAAAATCCATCAGAATGTTTTGGTGTTACTTGGAGTTTAATAAGAAAGAGTGTATTAGATACAGGGTGGAGGGATTTTACTTGGAAGAATACAACATATCAAGGAACATCACAATCAAGTTATACTCTAAACAAATGGAAAGTAAAAGATAACATCCTGCATATTCATATTGGTGCAGCAGCTACAGCGGTAATAAATACTTCAACAGAATATGAAATAGCAAGAATACCTATAAAAGGAAATGCGTCATATGATAATTTAAGTAAAAGAGTATGGAATGGAGCTGTTGGTGGATCAGGAGCGGTAGCAGGTTTTA
>CAYVZW010000086.1:0-4366 GCA_964456325.1 uncultured Clostridium sp.
TATCTTTTTTTATTAAATTTTCCAATTTCACTTGTGTTTTAATTGTGTAATGTGAAAGTGTTATTATATATATGGAGAGTATATGAAAAAGTATTTTAAAATATTGATAATTATTATGTTTCTACTATTTAATAGAGTATATGCAAAAGAGAACACTATAAATAATGATACAATTAACTTGCTTCTTACTAGTAGTGAAACAGGTGAAGGGTGGGATTGGAATAAGGATATGCTTACGTTAACACTTAATGACTTTAATTTAGATGTCACGAATAAATATGGAATTATATTACCAGATGCGAATATTATTATCAATTTAAATGGTGAAAATAATATTAATTGTAATAGTAATCAAAAAGTAAGAGCTATAGTTGTTGATAATGGATCAATTACTTTTAAAGGTAAAGGATCATTAAATATAAATATAGATGGTAATAATGAGTCTTCTATGGCTATTGGGTCTATTAAAGGTAGTGTTATTTTGGATAATACAAATATAAATATTAATGTAAGTAATTCTTATGATAAATCAACTACTGTAGGTATATATAGTTATGAATTATTAAAACTTGATGGTGGAAAATACAACATAAATGTAAAAGATAATAGTGATGAAGAAAATAGTTCTTTTGCAAGAAGCATGTATAGTATAAAAGATGTTTCTATAAATAATGCAGAGTTAAATATAAATACATATTCTAAAATGGGTACTGCACTATCTTTAATATCAGTTTCAGGAAATACAAATATATATAATTCAAAATTAAATTTTAAAAATGAAGGGTATACAAATAGTGGTGGTATTTGGTCATATAATGATATTGATATTAATGATTCTACTTTTTCTATGGAATCAATAGCTAATATTAAAAATAGTATGTCTACTGAAAGTATAACGTCTGTTGATAGTATGAAAAATAGAGTTGTTTCTGCGTACGGACTATGGGCGGAAAATAGTATAAATGTAAATAATACAAAAGTTAAAGCAAATGTTAATTCTAGTGCTTCATCTACTTCTGGAATTGGTTCAATTAATGCAATTAATATTAGAGATTCAAAAGTAGTTATTAAAACTAATAATGAAAATGCTGAATATGATTATGGAATAGGGCACACTAAATCAATAACAATTGATAACTCTAATATTAAAATTGATGCTAAAGATGCAGCTATTTATGCAGCAGGCGCTATCAATTTAATAGATTCTAAAATAAAAAGTAATGGAAGTATTGTAAAAACAAGTGGAAATAATTATGAAACTATTGCCTCTACTGACGCAACTATAACTATAACTGAATATGGTATAAAAGGATCATTGACATCATTAGTAATTGAAAGAAATATTTCTATTTGGTTAATTATTATAATCATTGTTGTTATTTTATTAATTGTTATCGGAGTGATTTATTATTTTTTAAAGAAGAGAAAAGGAAAAAAGCGTTCTAAGAAATAACTTATTATATTTATTTACATATAAGTAATAATAATCTAATCATTATATTATTGCGTATGTTATAATATTTTTAGAAGGAGAATATATGAAGAAAAGTGTTTTAGTTATTTTATTATTATGTTTTATATTAGTTGGATGTGGAAGTAAGAATGTTGAAGACGCTAATACTGATACAGGTAATGATAATAATATGGTTCAACCTACAATAGAAGGACAACGTGAAGTAAGTGTTATGAATTTGAAATTCTTTTTACCTAATGAGTTAACTGTTAATTCTTATAATGGTATTAATAATACATATAATTATTATATGGAAAACAGTGATGATAATTGTAACATTTATTTATCATTAGTTAACGCCTCTTCTTATGATAACTCAATAAGTAAGTTTATGAGTGACTATGTGAGATTAACTGACTACAATGAAGAACAAATTAATAATGCTAAATGGTATGCTGTAGTTTCTAGTAATAATGTAAGTTATTCTATAATGGTAGGAGAATACTTCTATAATGTTAAAACTTCTATTAGTCAAAACGGAACTGTGTGTAGTAAAGTAAATGATATGATTAAAAGTACATTATATGTTGTAAATGAATAGTAATTATAGATAAGCAATAACTTTTAGAGTTGTTGTTTTTTTAATTGCATTAAAAAAACATATATTATTTTAATTAGTCGTGTTATAATTAAGTAAAGAAGTAATTAAAGGGAGACTATATGATAGACTTTAGAGGATTTAAAGAGTTCATTAAAGATACATTATCTTATATTATAACTGCTGCTATAATTGCATTTATTTTTATATTTGTTATAGCTTTAGTTCCAGTTGCAGGTAACTCAATGAATCCATCTATTAATGATGGTGATATGACTATTGTTATAAGGTTTATCTATTTATTTAAAAAAGTTGATAGGGGGGATGTTGTCAATATTAAAACTGAAGACAAAATGAGATATGTGAAAAGAGTAATTGGTTTACCAGGTGAAAGCGTTAAATATTTAAATGGTACTTTGTATATTGATAATGAACCAATAGAAGATTATGTAACAGATGATGTTATTACGAATAATTTTATGTTTAGTGACATATGCTCTATTGAGGACTGTCCTCTAGGAGTAATCCCAGATAACATGTATTTAGTACTTGGAGATAATAGAGAAGATTCATTTGATAGTAGAGATCCTGACATGGGTTTAATTTCAATGAATGAGATACATGGCAAGGTAGTATTTAAAATTTGGCCACTTAATGATGCATCTAAAATAAACTAGTTAAACATACATTTTCACATACTTTTCAAAATTTCTTGATTTTTGAGATGTTTTGATGTATAATATGATTATCTTTTGTCCTGAGAGGGATGAAAATAATATAGATAATGTTAAAGGGAGGAATTGAAATGTTTAACAAGAAAAGAATATTTGTATTATTTGTATTCATTCTTTTATTGTTTTTCTTAATGACATTCGGAGGTTCTGGTAAAGGCTCTAAATCTTTTAGAACGGTTATTTTTATGGACGGATTCGATGATAGTATTATTAAGACTGAAACAGTTGAAGTTGGCAAAGATACAGATGTACCTGAAAATCCTACTCATGAGGGTTGTGATTTTAAAGGCTGGTATGATAAGAACGATGTTAAAATAGACGATTTCACAAGTATTACAGAAGATTTAACTGTATATGCTGAATGTGATTGGCAATATTTTAAAGTTACTTTTTATGATACTGTTGCAAAGAAAGTGATTAAAGTACAAGATGTTAGATATGGAAATGATGCTACTGCTCCTAGTATACCTACACATAGTGGATATACATTTGATGGATGGAGTAGAGGTTATACTAATGTAAAATCTAATTTCCAAGTTGATGCTTTGTATTCTGCACAAGTAGTTGCAAAATATTATTCAGTTAAGTTCTATGATGATGAGACAAAAGAACTTATTAAAGCTGAAAGTGTAAGGGAAGGACTAAGTGCTAATTTCCCAACTATACCTACTCATAAGAATAAGGTATATGATCATTATGAAGGAGACTATACTAATGTAACTGAAGATAGAGTAGTAACTTTATTCTTTGTTGATGCAGAAAAGTTTAATGTAACCTTCAAAAAAGGTGACTTTGGAGTACTAAACGAAAACAAAGATGAAGTCTCATTTAGTGTATTTGTAGATAATACATTTGAAGAAGGCAATGTTATTGAACCTACTGTAACACCAGAAGTTGGATATGATTTTGCTGGATGGGATTTAAAGTTTAGTAAAGATACAGTAGTGACTCATGATTTAGTTATTACTGCTGAATATGCACCTCGTACAGACACAGCATATAAAATTGAACATTATACAGTAAAAGGTGGAAAAGAAACACTTAATAAAGTTGAGGATAAAGAAGGAACTACTGCTACAGAAGTTACTGCTGAACCAATAACTATTAAGGGTTACTCATTTGATGCCACTTATACAAAAAATATTAGAACAGGAATTGTTTTAGGAAATGGATCTTTAGTATTAAAATTATATTATAAAGTAAATGAATATAATTTAGATGTACATTATAGTATGTCTGATAATACTACTGCACCTGAAGATTATCATGATGTATTAGAATTTAGTGATGAATATTCTATTACTTCACCAGCAGTAGCAGGATATACTCCTGATAAAGCTGTTGTAAGTGGGGCCATGGAAGATAAAGATGCTTCTTATGATGTAATATATAATCCTAATAGAGATACGAAGTATACAGTTGAATACTATCAAAAAGATTTAACTGGCGATACTTATACTAAAGTAGATACTATCGATAAAACAGGTACTACTGCTACAACTGCTATTTATGTTGTAAAATCTTATGAAGGATTTAGTTATGAAAAGACTGAATACTATAATGGAGCTACAAAAGTTGAAG
>CAYVZW010000087.1:0-4346 GCA_964456325.1 uncultured Clostridium sp.
TTTGATTTTGAAACAACTGGTTTTAATGCATTTGCCGGAGACTCAATTATTGAAATAGGTGCGGTTACTATAAAAGATGGAGAAGTTATAAGTGAGTTTAGTGAGCTTATTAATCCTCATAAAAAACTTAGACAAGCTATAATAGATGTCACTAATATAACTGACTCTATGCTAGAGAGTAAACCTGGTGAAGAAGAAGTATTCAAAAGATTTAAAGAATATTTTGGTGATAAACCAATGATTGCACATAATGCTAAATTTGATGTTTCATTTATCAGAAGTTGTTATGAAAAATATAATCTAGGTGAATTTAAAAATGCTGTAATAGATACATTAGAAATATCAAGAGCATTAACACCAGATGAAAGAAGATATGATTTAGAAACAGTTACTAAAAGATATAAAGTAGAATTTGATGCGGATGCGCATCATAGAGCAACTTATGATGCTGAAGGAACCGGTAAAGCTTATTATAGAATGATTGAAAATCTTGGTGAAAGTTATAAAATAATAAATGACTTGAAGAAACTAGTTAATATTGAATCTATTATGAAAACATCTAGACCATTTGATATTATTGTATTAGTTAAAGATGATGAAGGACTTAAGAATTTATTTAAAATTATTAGTTATGCTAATACTAAATATTTTTATAAAGGAGCAAGAATCCCAAAAAGTGAACTTACAAGTCTTAGAAAAGGATTAATAATTGGTAGTGGTTCTTATACTGGAGAAGTATTTGAAGCGGCTAAAACTAAAGGTGAAGAAGATATTATGAATGTAATGTCTTATTATGACTTTATTGAAGTAAATCCTCCATCAATATTACAACATTTAGTAGAAAATGAAGAGTTTTCTAATATGTTTGAGTTAAAAGAAACAATTAAAAAAATAATTAGATTAGCTGGCGAAGTAGGAAAAGATGTATGTGCTTGTGGTGATGTGCATACGCTAGATACGAATGATAATATATATAGGGAAATATTAATATCTCAAAAACAAACAGGCGGTGGATTACATCCATTATTTAGACCTAATATAAAAACAATACCTAATGCATTTTTAATGACCACTAGTGAAATGTTAAATGAATTTGATTTTATAGATAAAGATAAAGCATATGAAATAGTTGTTACAAATACTAATAAAGTATCTAACATGATAGGAGATGTAGTTATAGTTAAACCTGGACTATGTGCTCCTAAAATGGAAAACTCTGCTGAAGAAATGAAAAACATTGTTTATGGAACAGCTCATAGAATATATGGTGATAATTTACCTGAAATAATTGAAACTAGACTTGAAACTGAACTTAATGGAATTATTGGTGGAGAATATGATGTTATATATCTAATTGCTCAAAGACTTGTAAAGCATTCTAATGATGCTGGATATATAGTAGGTTCAAGAGGTAGTGTAGGTTCTTCTTTAGTAGCAACATTTATGAATATAACTGAAGTTAATCCTTTACCTCCACATTATATATGTCCTAATTGTAAAAAGTGTTTATTTGAAATAGATGGCGAACCATTAGAAAAGAAATATGGTAGTGGTTTTGATATGCCAGACTTAATGTGCGAATGTGGAACTAAAATGAATAAACAAGGACAAAACATTCCATTTCAAACATTCCTTGGATTTAAAGCAGAAAAAACACCGGATATTGATCTTAACTTTTCAGGTGAATTTCAAGCAGAAGCTCATAAATATACTAGAGTTCTATTTGGTGATGAGTATGTTTATAGAGCGGGTACTGTTTCAACTATAGCCGAAAAGACTGCATATGGATATGTTCTTCATTATATGGAAGAAAAAGGATTACATCCTAGACGTGCTGAGATTGAAAGACTTGCTAAAAATATAGAGGGTATTAAAAAAACAACTGGTCAACATCCAGGAGGAATAATAGTTATACCTAAATACAAGGATGTATTTGATTTTACTCCATATCAAAAACCAGCTGAAAATATGGAAGCTGAATGGTTAACAACACATTTTGAATTCCACGATATTGAAGAAAACGTATTAAAATTAGATATATTAGGTCATGATGATCCCACTGTTCTAAAATATTTATCAGAAGCAGTTAATATTAATATAAATGATATACCACTTGATGATGCGAAAGTTATGAGTTTATTCAGTAGTTTAGATGCTCTTGGATTAAAAGAAAGTCAAGTTAATACTACTGTTGGTTCACTTGGAGTTCCTGAATTTGGGACAAAGTTTGTTATGGGGATGCTTGAAGATACACGTCCTAAAACATTTGCTGAACTTATTAAAATATCAGGATTATCTCATGGCACTGATGTATGGCTTGGTAATGCTCAAGATATAATTAAACAAGGAATATGTGAATTTAAAGATGTAATTGGATGTCGTGATGACATTATGGTTTCTTTAATAAGTTATGGAGTTGAAAGTCAACAATCATTTAAAATAAGTGAATTCGTTCGTAAAGGAAAAGTTGCAAAAGATCCAGATACTTGGGCAACATACTCTAAAATATTACATGACAATAACGTACCTGATTGGTTTATCGGTTGCTGTGAAAAAATAAAGTACATGTTCCCTAAAGCACATGCAGCAGCATATGTTATTAATGGATTTAGAGTAGCATGGTTTAAAGTATATCATCCAATCTATTACTATAGTGTAATATTCTCAATACGTAAGAGTGACTATGATATTGAATCAATGATTAAAGGAAAAGATGCTGTAAAGAAAGCAATAATAGATATTGAACTTTCTGAAGATAAAAAGAATAAAGATGAAGCTGTTTATGATACACTTTTAGTAGCAAATGAAATGCTAGAAAGAGGATTTCATTTTGAACCAATTTCTCTTACCCTCAGTGACTCAGTATTCTTTAAAGTAACTGAAGATGGTAAGGGTTTAATCCCGCCATTCTCATCTCTTCCATCACTTGGAGAAGTTTGTGCTAGAAATATAGTTAGTGAAAGAGACAAAAATCCTTATTCAAGTATAGAAGATTTACAAAATAGGGGAAAAGTTTCACAAACTTTAATAGATAAAATGAGAGGTATGGGAATTCTTAAAGGTCTTCCAGAAAGTTCACAATTAAGTTTGTTTGATTTTGAGGAATAGAAATGAAAATAAATGTTCTAGGAAGCAGCAGTGCAGGAAATTCTACGTACGTGGAAATAAATAATGTTAAGTTTTTAATAGATGTTGGTTTTAGTTATAAATATATAGTTGAAAAATTAAATAATATTGATGTTGAAGTAAGCGACTTAGATTTTGTTATTATTACACATGCTCACTCTGATCATGTAATGAGTTTAAATACATTTTATAGAGCAGGAGTACCAATATATATTGGGATGGAATCATATAAAGAATTAATAACAAAAGATAAACTTCCAAATGTAAACTTTATTGATGAACTTGATAATATTTGTGGTATTAAACTAACTAAAATACCTATTTCTCATGATGCGAAAGGATTTGGATTTATATTTGAGTATGGAGATGATTCACTTGTTTATATAGCAGATACTGGAGTAATATATTCAAGATACTTTGAAAAACTAACTAATAAAAAAGCATATTTAATCGAAAGCAATCATGATGTGGAAATGGAAATGAGCGGAAGCAAAGACGAAAGAACTAAGATAAGGAATATTGGTGATGAAGGACATATTTCTAATAATGACTGTTCAAATAAATATTTATCTAGATTTATAGGTAGTAATACGAAGTTAGTTATTTTAATACATATAAGTACACATGATAATACATATGATTTAGCATATAAAACAGCTGAAAAAGTAGTGAATAAAAATGTTAAATTAATGGTGGCACATGAAAAAGAAGAGACTAAACTTATAAAGGTATAGTTTCTTTTTATGTTATAATTGAGTAGGAGTAATAATGAAAATAATAGAGTATGAAGCAAAATATTTAGAAGATGTTAAAGATTTATTAGTAGAACTTGAAAAGTATATTATAAGTATAGATTCAGATAATTTAGATAATCTTAATTCTGACTATAGAGAAAAAATGGCTGTAAAAAATTTAAAATATGTCTATGGCAATGATGGGAAATGTTTTTTAGCAGTTAACGAGAATAAAGTTATAGGTATGATTATGGGATGCATAACTAAATATGATGAATTTGATTATTTAGACTATAAATGTCCTAAACGTGGTGAAGTAGTTGAACTAATTGTTACTAGTAAAGTAAGAAGTTCTGGAATTGGAAAAATGCTTATGAATACTTTAGAAGATTATTTTAAAAGTGCTGGATGCGAATATATTATAACTGATGTATTTGCTTATAATGAAAATGCAATTAAATTTTATAGTAAAATGGGATTTCATAA
>CAYVZW010000088.1:0-4279 GCA_964456325.1 uncultured Clostridium sp.
TCTTTTATTCTTTTAATTCTTCCACCTGTCATTGTATTTAGACCAGTATCTACAACAGTTATTTTCCATGGTTCTGTATTACATTCGTGAACTGTTACTTTATTATTTCCCATATCAAATGTAATATTTGAATGATTTAAATAATAATTTGCAAAGTATTCTTTTATTACTTGTTGTTTATAACCTGCACAAATAATAAACTCATTGAAACCATAATATGAATACTCTCTGATTATATGTTCAATCATTGGAATACCACCTAATTCAATCATTGGCTTTGGTATGTATTCAGTTTCTTCAGATATTCTAGAACCAAATCCTCCAGCTAATATAACTACTTTCATTTCCTCACTCCTTAAAACTTATATATTTATGTCCAAACCAGCTTATTAATGTCGTTGATACTAAATTTAATAAACCGGCTAGATATTCATTCATATTTAATTTACTAACAAGTATATATATTATTATCATCCCAGCACAGTAACTAATTAAATAAATAGATACAAATTTAGGTATTTCTTTTTTAACACTTTTATTGCTTTTAAAAGTGAATTTTCTATTCCATACATAACTGTTAATGACTCCTATTATAGTCGATAATGTGGTTGCAAGTAAATAGTTTATTTTAAAAAATATTAATAAAGCATAAGAACCATATCCAACTATAGTATTAATACCTCCTACAAATAAAAATCTAAACCATCTATATGAAAATAACTTTTTAATGAATTTTATCATTCCTATCCTTTCGCGAAAAATAGCACTATTATTGCTAATCCAATTAATAAAGGAATTATACTTCTTATATTAATTATAGCTTTATCCATATTAGCATTTTTATCTTCAGTATTCTCTCTTGGATAATTTATAACTATTAATGCAATATTTGTTGCAAGCCATATTGATAATAAAGATGGTATAAAACTTTTCGGAACATATCCAGCAAGGGATACATATCCATTAGCAAAAGCATTTTTAAATATAGTAGGCAGTACAGTACCTATCATTGAATAAGTATGAAAACACCATGGATAGTAATAAAATTGGCATAATAATACTGAAATGATAAACATAAGTTCAACTAATAAATTTACTTTTAAGTATTTTGTATTTTGAAAAAACATTATTATCATAAATGGAACATAATAAACTACCCAATATGGATGACTATAGCAAAGAATCATAAATGAAGAGTAAACTACAAATGGAATATACATTGTCCATTTATATAATTCTTTATTATTTTTAACATTAATAGCATAGCAAAGAATACAAATTAATACGTATATTACTATCCAATAAGGAGCATTACCCAATATAAGATTAAAACCATTCCCATTAAGTATTCTATCTGCCATTCCAGAATTGAATGTACCTGTAATAGTTGTATAAGATGGCATTAACATTTCTATAAATTTAAACACAAGAAGTAAAAATAATGTTGAACCGATATTTACAATAATATTCATTATCCTTTTTTCTTTTAATAAGACAAGAGGTATAAGAATAAATAATGCAAATAGTTTAATTGGTATCGCAACCATAAACCAAACTATAAACATAGTATTGTTATTTTTAATATATGCTCTTACTCCAAGTAATATAAAGAATAATGCAATAATATCATATTGTCCTATTAATAAAACAGAGGTTGTTATTAGTGGAGAAGTTAAAAATAAAAGTACTACATATTTAATCCATTTCTTTTCAATATTTATATCTTCACATATTAATTTAACAATGTAAGTACATCCAATAGAAAAAGCAAAAGGTAAAAGTTTCATCCATATTATAGCAAATGGATTATCTATAAGAACAACATTTGTTATTTCTTTAATAATCCATAATGGAAAATTCCATATTGCAAAAATAAAATAAATAGGTAAGTCATAAGCAGCGCTAGCAGCCATTCCTCTCACTAACATGCCTTCTGTTATTTTATAAAAATTAAATATTCCTTCTTTAAATAAAGCATCAGAAAACATGATACCATGAGATGATGTTACTAATATATCAACATAAGCAAAGTTAATTAATAAAACAATTGCGGTTACTATATATATAATCCAATTACTTTTAATAAATTTATCTTCTTTTTTAAAATGTTCAATTAGTTTTTTCATAATACCTCATACAAAAATATTATAGCATAATTGTTGTAAAATTAACTATAAAATTAATTAAAATGAATATATTAATGTTATAATAAATAGTGTTTACTTTTAAGGGAGAAAAATATTATGATGAAATGTGTTGTTATATATAATCCTAATAGTGGAAGACTTGCTAATAGAATGGGACTTAGAAGAATATTTAAAATATTAGAAAACTATGGATATAAAACAGAAGTTATTTATACTCAATATGCTGGGCATGCTAAAGAAATAACAAAGAAATTAAAAGGTGTAGACTTACTAATATGTGCAGGAGGAGATGGAACACTAAATGAAGTAATAGCTGGGAATATTGAAAGAAAGCATCATATATTACTTGGGCATTTACCCTTAGGTAGTGTTAATGATGTAGCTCATATGTATGGGATGACTTCAAGTTCTACAAGAAATATTTTAATGCTATTAAATGGAGTTGATAAGAATATTGATGTTTGTACTATAAACAGCAGACCATTTGTATATGTTGCCTGTATGGGAGCATTTGTTGATATATCATATTCAACTCCTAGAAAATTAAAAGAAAAGTATGGGAGACTTGCTTATGTACTTTATGCTATTAAACAATTAAAACAACAATTAAAGTTCTTTAATATTAAGTATACGATAGATAATAAAGAATATGAAGGAAGATTCTCATTTATATTTATTACTAATAGTAGTAGAATAAGTGGAATAGATAATATAGTACCAGATGTTAAACTTGATGATAATAAATTTGAAGTATTAATGATGAATATTAAGAGTAAATGGGATGTATTTAAAGCATTACATTACATAAAAAGAAGAGAAATAAATGAAGTACCTGGATATGTATATATAAAGACAGACAATTTAAAATTAGCATTTGATGAAGTTCCTCCTTCATGGTGTACAGATGGAGATGAATTAAAACATAATGAAAAAGTTTTTGATATTAGAATTAATAAAGACAATCATATGTTAATACCTAGTAGAAATGTAGATAAATTATTTGAAGGAAATGAAGAAGATGACTTTTAATGTAAATAAGATATATTTTTAAAATAAGTATGTCTTTTTATTTAAATATCATTTATAATATATGTAGAATAAAGGAGTTAAAAATGTGGAACTAGTTAAGACGGTATTGTTGTTAATAATTGGCTTTATTTTATTAATAAAAGCTTCTGATATATTTGTAGATGCAATTAGTTCTATTGCTACTCATTTTAAAATGTCTAAAATGATGATTGCTTTAACAGTAGCGGCTTTTGGAACTTGTGCTCCTGAACTTGCTATATCATTTAATAGTATTAGTAAAGGACAAGGAGATATTGCTCTTGCTAATGTAATAGGTAGTAACATTGTAAATATCTTATTAATTATTGGCCTTGCAGCACTTGTGTGTCCTATAAAAGTAAAGAGTTCTGTTACTAAAAAAGAATTACCTATTTTAGTAGTAGTTACTTCAATATTTGCTTTAGCTTTAACGACACATTACTTAGATCAAGATGCTTTTATTCTTACAAGAGGAGATGGATTATTGTTCTTTTCATTCTTTATGGTATTTATTATTTATATAGTATCAGTTGTTAAGACAAAAGAAGGATTTTTAGAAAGAAGTACAGCTAAATATAAAATGTTAACTAGTATTGTGTTAACAATAGTTTGTTGTGTAGTTATTGTTTTAGCAAGCGATTTAGTTGTTGAAAATGCACAAATTTTAGCACAAATGGCAAATGTTAGTACTAAAATAATTACAATGACTGTTGTAGTAATAGGTACATCTTTGCCTGAAATGACAATGACAGTCGTTTCTGCAAAAAAACATGAATTTGATATAGCTTTAGGTAATATAATAGGCACTAATATATTTAATATTGGAATAGTTTTAGGACTACCTTTACTTATTTATGGAGGATTTACTTCAGCAAATTTTAATCTAATAGATATACTAGTAGTTTTAATAGCGGCATTCATTCTATATTATTTTGCTAAGAATGATAAAAGATTATCAAGAAGAGAAAGTATTATAATGATACTTATATTCTTAGCATATTATACTTATGTATTCTTGCAGTGATATTTCTATTTGACATATAAAGTAATTCATTATAAAATTATAGTATAAAGTAAAAGAGGTA
>CAYVZW010000089.1:0-4224 GCA_964456325.1 uncultured Clostridium sp.
AAAACCGGTAGGTCGGGAAACTGGCGCCTGGGTTCGAATCCCAGTTCCTCCGCCACTTTTTATATATTAAAATATCGCGGGATAGAGCAGTCCGGTAGCTCGTTGGGCTCATAACCCAGAGGTCGTTGGTTCAAATCCATCTCCCGCAACCAAATGGTTCCGTGGTGTAGCGGTTATCACACTCGCCTGTCACGCGAGGGATCGTGGGTTCAAGTCCCATCGGAACCGCCATTTGGCTTCATAGCTCAGTTGGCAGAGCACAAGACTGAAAATCTTGGTGTCGTTGGTTCGATTCCAACTGAAGCCACCAGGTTAGAAATTAAGCTCTTACAGTGAGCTTTTTCTTTGTATTGATATTTGAATGAAAATATGTTATAATTCATACGTATTACGAAATAATATGCGCGCTCATAGCGCAATTGGATAGAGCGTTTGACTACGGATCAAAAGGTTAGGGGTTCAACTCCTCTTGGGCGCACCATTAGTTAATTACTTGTACTTAATTGTGCAAGTTTTTATTTGTATGGTATAATACTTATGTCAAACAAAGGAGGCTTTATGAAAAATAATGCTAGAATACAAAAAATTAATAGACAATATGTTGGAGAAGATTGTGTTCAGCTAATGTTTTTATATAATAAAAAATTGTGCATAAAAACTGGAGAAAAAATTTTGTTTTATGATGATGATGAAAGCAATAGATATGAAAATTGTTATGTAAATGATTTGAGAAGACATCAGTTCCCATACTCTACTATACCGATACATACGGAAATGATGGATGGAGATAAATATACATCAATAAATCAAATTTTAGAGTTTGATACTATTTATGAAGTAATTAGGCAAGAAGATAGTGAACCATTCATAGTTTATTGTAAGGTAGTAAGAGATTATGATGAAGCAATAGTAATTAATGCTTTAGATTTAACAAGAGAATTTTCTATGAACTTTGAAGAATTAAAAGCTTTGAGTTTCACAAAGACAAAAGAACCAAAATTTCGTAGATGGCTTAACAGAGAAATAGATCAAGAAGAAGTAAAACAACAAAAAAACAAAATGAAAGTTTTAAAACATAATAATTAGTAATTTTAAAGAAAAAATCAGGAATAGACTTTCGTTTATAGTTGTGATATGATGTTTTTGCCAATGGGGAGCAGTTCAAATAAGGACATACTATGGCACCATTGGTTAATTACTTGTACTATTGTGCAAGTTTTTTAATGCTGTGGTATAATTAAATAAATAGATTGTAGTTTATGGAGGTTTATATGAAAGTGCCTTTAAGATTTCAAGTGACAGAATTTGATTGTGGAACAGTTTCTTTATTAAATGCTTTTAGTTATTTATTTGAAAGAAAAGAAATACCGGCTGAGTTGGTAAGGGCAATCAATTTATATACATTAGATTGCCATGACGAAAAAGGCAATATTGGTGCAGGAGGAACTAGTCGTGAAGCCATAAATAAATTAACACATTGGATTACTAGATATGCTAATGAACATGATTTTAATGTGAAATGTGAAAGATTGGAAAAAGAGAAAGTGACATTAGAAAGATTTTATCAATGCTTAGAAAACAATGGATGTATTTTCATTAGATGTCATCAAACTACTGAACATTACGTAATTATTACTAAGATAAGAAAAAAAACTGCTTATATTTTTGATTCATATTATTTAGACAAAAATGAATATGATAATGATAGAGAAGTTAAAATTATTTTAAATAGACCATTTACTCACAATAGAAAAGTTAGTTTAAAAAGATTATTTTCGGAGAGTAAGAAAGATTTTTCATTGGGAAATATAAATATGAGAGAATGTGTTTTAATAAACAAAATAAGGTAAACAGGTTTTAGAAACGAATTTATAAATTATTTCTTTTAATAATAGTGGATAAAATGAACAATAAATGTTCATTTTTTGTGCTTATTGTACAAGTCTTTTAAATTAATTTGTGAAGTAGTTGACTTACAATACTACATTTTATATAATAATTTGCATAAGTAATGGAGGTTTATATTATGGTTATAAAAACAGTGCAAAAAGATATTTTTGATACAGAGGCAAAGCATATTGCATTTGCAGTTAATAAAGAAGGATTTAATGATTCTGGATTTGCAGGTCAAGTGTCAAGCAAATATTGGAAAGAATTAGCTTGCTGTGGTGAACATGAAATAGGTACAGTATTATCAAAAACTATTGGTGATAAAACATATCATGCATTAGTGTGTCATTCATTAAGTGAAGATTGGGGAGATAATCAAGAAGAAACTATAAGAGAATGTTTTGATAAAATTCCAGCAAATGGTGAACCAATAGCTACTATAGCAATAGGCACAGGACTTGTTGGCATGTTAAGTGGTGCTAATTTTAGAAAAATAGTATGTGGAATGCATGATTCTCATCAACAAATATTATTATATGCTGGCTATACTTTAGATGCAGTAATCAATTGTTATAATGAAGAAAAAGAAATGAAGGAATATCTAAGACTTAAAAAATAATAAAATAATAAATATTAAATTAACTTGTACATTCATGCAAGTTTTTTGTCTTTTATTTAATCAAAATATTGTAAAAATAATGTAATAAAGTTGTGTCAATAATTTAGGAAAATGTCTCGAATTTTTTTAAATTTAAGCGGGATTTTAAATCTCGTTTTTATATGTCCTTAAGCCGGACAGGCTTATCCTTCTTTTATGAAAAAGAAGGATACAAGAAACCAGGAATATTTTAAGCATATTGATGTTTATAATGTGACTGTTGCATTTGTTTTTTAAACGATTCCAGCTTCCAAGGATGTGTCATTGGTGGTATATATCTTACTTTTGCTTTAACTTCCACTATAGTTTTCTCATTAAAATTCTTTGAGAATCTTTCATTTCTGGATAATCGCTTTAATTCATATACTTTCTCATCAATGGTTACTAATAAATTATTATCGAATGTCTTAATTATTAAACATTCTGTTTTAGGCATGAAACACTTTAACTGATTATCAATATATGGCTGATAATATTGATTATGATATTTAATTGCGTTTCCATTATCTATTTTTCTTGGGGTTAATACTGCTAGTACACAATTTATTTTTTCACTTGATGGAGAAACTTCAAATACTGACTCAAATCTATTATAATCCATAGCGAATCGTTTATTAAATCTTGGAATAAATATATTAATTAAATAGTTATTTGCTTCTTCAATAGTTGTAATATTGAATAGTTTTAATTCATTAACTAATCTACCTTGAAATGTTTCGTTATCCCTCTCTATAAGGCCTTTTGCTTCAGATACACTTGTAGTATTTAATTCTATCCCTAATTGTTTACATGCATAACCATATTGAGTTAAAACATCCTTTTCTGCAGTCCTTTTATCAGGATTTAATGTCATATAGTTAAATACTGTTCTATTATCTGTAATAAAACTAAAGGGAATTCCGTAGTTATTCAATATTTGATAAAAAACATTATAATATCCATTTAAAGTTTCTTGATAATCGAAATATCCGCCAACTATTGTACTTGTAGCTTTATCAGCAGCAAGATGTAGACATGATTTATTTGTACCGAACCAATTATGAAGTGATCCATCTTGTTCAATAATTTCACCAAAATATTTAGGCTTTTCACCTCTTGGATGAGAATCAGATAATTCTACTTCATGATTTATTATTTTGTTAACTTCTTCTTCAGTTTTACCCTTAAGTTTATTTTCTTTAATCAGTTTTGCTTTAATAAATGCTTTCTTCGTTTGCCGATTAGCCTTTGGAGATAGAAACCCATTGCTTACCAAATGCTTATAAATATAGTCATAGGATACCTTTATATTTTCGTATTCTTCGAGCATATCTTTATAGTGATTAAAATTAAAACCTTGATATTTGTTACGATAAAGTAGTACAATATCTTCGGAGATAGATTTATCTAAGGAATTAACAGGCTTTCTGGAGCGATTACCATGTATAAATCCCGGTTTACCTTTCTCCTTATAAATAATAATTAGACGATTTACTTGTCTTCTTGATATATTTAACTTTTTACTAACTCGATTTTTATTTCCTTTGTGATCTACAAGTTCTTTAATAACTTCATATTTTTCTTGTTCATTCATTCTTAACACCTTTCTCATATATATCACCTCGGCGATATATTATACATTACTTCGAGACATTTTCCCAAGTTAATACTTAAGACATTATCATAAATTAATCATA